>NZ_JAAKEF010000012.1:0-67765 GCF_011039055.1 Adlercreutzia sp. ZJ154 | reverse complement strand
GATATTTAGTGACACTGAAAATCGCTATGAAATCAACTGTTTGCAACAGCTATTACGTCGCAAATCTGCTCAATTGCAACTTTTAATGTATACAAATCTTGCAGAAAACTTGCAGAAAACTGGCACACCTGCTTTTCGCGTTGAAGAAATTAACCCGTTATCTGTATCCGTAAATCGTATATAGTCCGTTATCCTCTTCGTAGGGTATCGAATATTTGCGCAGAGCTTCTACGAACTCTTTTTCGCAATCGTGCCATACTTTTTCTTTAACCAAATATCCGCCTGTAAGTTCAAAAAAGTGCGGTCTAACTTTTACCCATTCAATCGTCTTATAAGTTGAGAAATTGAAATTTTCGTCGTCGTAATAATCAATAGAAAAAGGACCTTCACCTTTAAGCAAATAGGAACTGTATTCGCTGTCATCAAAAAGAGTTTTGTAATCATATGGTGGTTCGAAAGGCAGTTCTTCGCGCATAGCTTTTATAAACTCACTCCACTTAGTGTTGTTCATATAACTTACTAAGTTTCGTTCGGAAATAATTTTGGCAATTTTTTCGCGTTCGGTTTTCTTTGAAGAACTGTTCATGCTCAATACCTGCTTGTTGTTTTTATACTTAAAGAAACAGCATAGCGCATATTTTGCGCCTAAAACACGAAGACCGGACATGTAGCCCGGTCTTCGCCAAATGCATTTTTAGCTTGCTAATCTACTAGTCTTCAACTATCTCCGTAATAGCGCCCATGGGGCATTCCTCAAGACAATCGCCACAAGCTATGCAAGCATCTTCGTTTACAGCGTCAGCTACGCCGCCGACAACTTCCAGAACCTCTTGCGGGCATGCGTCAACGCATATACCGCAGCCGATGCACTCGTCAGCCTCAATAACAGGATGCGACATAGAATCAACTCCTTTTCGTGTCGTTGGGAATGCGTCGCAACGCACCTCGTCTACCCAATGGCTTTGCTAGCGGCACAATACCATTACCAGAATAGGATGCAACCCTAAAACCGCTCAACGGACAACTCTACGTTAAACAAACTACAAAAACTATGCCAATTAAGCACCATGACGCTTAATTGGCATAAATTAGCAATAATTTAGCAATAATTTAGCAGATTCTAGGAAGTTGTTCGCCAACCAGCATATCTAAAATACGTGTACTACCGAAAGCTGTACGCAGCATAACGCGCGGAGTGCGATCAGAAGGTGTAGCATCAACTTCGCCGATGATTGCCGCGTCAGCTCCGTATTTGTTTGCGCGCATAGTTTGCAGCGCCGCTTCAGCCTGATCGGGCGCTACCACACACACCATTTTTCCCTCGTTGGCTACTTGAAGCACATCATAACCAAGCATTTCGCAAGCTCCCATTACCGCTGGTTGTACCGGAATAGCCGTTTCTTCAACGGTGATATCCACTTGTGCTTGTGCAGCCAGTTCATTTAACGTAGAGGCAAGACCCCCGCGTGTAGGATCGCGGAAACAGCGCACGTTTGGTGCAGCTTCCAAAACATCAGCTATAAGATGATTCAAAGGTGCAGCGTCGCTTTCGACGTTTGCCGTAAACCCCAAGCCTTCGCGCTGACTCATTATTGTTATGCCGTGGTCGCCTAGAGTGCCGCTAATCAATACTTTGTCGCCGGGGCGGCATTGCGCCCCGCCCAGATGCACGCCGGCGCGTATTACGCCTACGCCGCTAGTGTTTATGAAAACACCATCGCCATGACCCCGGTTCACAACTTTTGTATCGCCAGTAACAATGCGTACTCCCGCTTCAGCAGCCGCGCTAGCCATGCTTTCGCATATGCGGCGCAAATCGTCTAAGGGGAACCCTTCTTCTAAAATCATGCCGCAGCTAAGCGCTATGGGGGCAGCTCCGCTAGTGGCTACATCGTTTACGGTGCCGCACACAGCTAAGCGCCCAATATCGCCGCCCGGAAAGAAATGAGGAGTAACTACAAACGAGTCTGTTGAAAACGCAAGTTGACTATCGGCAGAAGGAGACGGCAACACAGCCGCGTCGTCGCCAGTGGCTAGCGCGTCATTGCCATAAGCGCGCATGAATACTTCGTCTATGATGCGCTTCATCATGGTTCCGCCACTGCCGTGACCGAGCATCACTTTCTCGTCAGCCATTTTTCCTCCAAATTGAGAATTTCAAAATTATCCTAGCTTCACAATAGCAGCACTACAGTCCGGCAAACAAACCATTACATGTACTCACCAGTTGTAGTAAGCACCAATTTGCCGCTTTGCACGCCTTTCGTGCCAAGGATTAAATTCGCCACGTCCTGCACAAGTGTTACTTCACCGCGCAATACTATTACTTCTAAACACGTATGCGCATCTATATGAACATGCACTGTAGACACTATATTTTCGAAGTAGTCGTGCTGAATGCTATGCAGCTTTTCCTGCAGGTCGTTCGAATGATGGCTGTACACAATAGTAAGCGTACCCATAACTATACTGCCGGGCATAGAGCACTTTGACTCTATCAAAGCTTCGCGCACTAAATCGCGCACCACCTCGCTGCGGTTTTTCGCAAGACCACGCCGTGCCACAAGCTGGTCAAACTCCATAAGCAGTTCTTCGGGCATGGCCACCGAGAACCGCATAAGATCTTGTTTCATAAAACGCCTAAACTAAACTAACAGTAACGCCACCAGCCGCTTCGGCATCATCCTCAATAGCGTCTTTTGCTTCGTCAAGCAGCGCGCGAGCATCGTCGAGCAGCGCCTGAGCCGCATGCAGTTTCTCTGAAACGGTTGCGAACCCAGCATCTTCGGCATTGTGAGCCAGATTATGTGTCCAGCGGCGCTCTAGCTTCAAATGGTCGTCTATTTGTTCAATCATCAATTCCAGTTGCCCTGTATTTACCCCGTTAGTGCACATATTTTCCTCCGTAATACACCGCAAGTGCGCCTTATCAAGTCATACATGCCGCATCGATCTTTAGCTTCGAATGCTAATATTCTTTTTAATAGGCTGATGAAGTTTATGCAAGGGGTTGGTGTGAAGAATCCTGCGAACAGTAACATTTACGAAGTCAACGCACGCAATGTGCTTGAAGCATATGCCGAATTTCTGGACGGAACGCCAGATTCGCTTCTTGTTGTTGTGTCGGAACAGGTGCCCAACTCTGAAATGCAAGATGCTATAAACAATTCGGCTAAACGCCTTGGGTTCAAACAAGACATAGCATGGCTTCAGCTGTATGCCAAAAATGAAGCTGCCAACAATAATCTGTCTCTTGGTGCTAAAGATTTAATGAGCATTATAGAAGGAATCGATCCCATTGCGCTAATTGTGCTAGATTCCGCCAGTGTAGGGCTGCTAAGCGAAGCTTATCGCTGCAAGATTCCTAAAAATGCGCATTGCAGAGTGTTCGGGCGTAACGCCGTTACACTCTGCAATTTCGCAGACATGTTGAAAGATGACGACTTAAAACAGCGCGCATGGGCGTTGCTGAAAAAGCTGGCATCTAATTAGCGCGGCATCTGCATTGCGCACACAGCATTTATGCGATTGTTTGCCTTGTGCTGCTATGCGCCATTCTCAACAATGCCTTGTGCCCAATCAAGCAGCGCCTCCACCTTATCTGTAGTTTCAGCTTCGGCGTATATACGCACTAGCGGCTCGGTGCCAGAAGGACGCATCATTACCCAAGCATCGCCTTCTAGCATGAATTTCACACCGTCGCGTCTGTCTTCGCCAACAACACGGCTGCCACACACTTTTTCAGGTGCAAAATTCGGAATGGTTTGGTTGCGGAAATTGCTCATCTGCGCATCGCTGACAGTAAGTCCGCGACGAGCAAATTCCAAATGCCCCAAATCTTCTAGCATTTCGTCTACTAATGTGCCTAAATCTTTGCCGGTTTGTGCCATCGTTTCAGTTAGCAGAAGCGCCATTAGCAGTCCGTCGCGCTCTTTCACGTGACCGGGCAGTCCAATTCCGCCCGACTCTTCGCCGCCAACCATAACTCCGCCTTTTTCCATTTCGCCATAAATCCATTTGAAGCCAACCGGTGTAGATATTAGCTCAAGCCCTAGTTTGCGGCACAAACGGTCAAGCAAGGCGGATGCTGTTATTGTAGATACCACGCGCCCGGTTTCGCCACGATTTACCATGTGCTGAGTTATGAGGGTAATTATGCGATGCGGATTCACAAAATTGCCGCGTGAATCGCCTGCGCCAATGCGGTCGGCATCTCCGTCGTTTATAAACAGCGCATCGTAGCCTAACTCGCGTACCTTCGCCAAACCTCGGTCAACCCATGGTGGAATTGGCTCAGGATGTAAGCCGTCAAACGTAGGATCGGCTGCGTTGTTTATTTCGACAACTTCTACGCCCATATCGCGCAACAAATTTGCAAGATAAGCGCGACCCGCACCGAAAAGAGGGTCCACCACAATGCGCAGATTTGCGGCGCGAATAGCCTCTGTGTCTACAAGTTCTCGCAGCGCTGCTAAATATGGTGTCATAAGATCGACCTCAGCAACAGTGCCAACTTTGTTCGATACGTTGGCGCTGTTGGCGCTTTGGGCGTTCGCACCGTCGGATGCATTTTCGATAGCATCCATAGCTTGCTCTACCCGGTCGGTGAATTCCTTAGGGCTAGCGCCGCCATCAGCCATGCGCAGCTTAACACCCAAATATTCGGCAGGGTTGTGCGAGCTGGTAAGCATTATGCCGCCAACGGCTTCATCATCGTGGGCAACCGACCAACAAAGTGTAGGTGTGGGGCAATAATCTTGAGTTAGCTTTACGCGGAAGCCGTGATTGGCAGCTGTATTTGCAGCTATTTCGGCGAAATGATGTGCATCTAGGCGACAATCGTGCCCAACGTACAAAACGCCCGGCGCATCTGCTTTCGCACCCGCCTTAGCTGCATCTTCTGCGAATATCAATGCAGCTGCATTCACTACTTTTCGCAAGTTTTCTTCAGTGAAACCTTCGCCAATAATGGCTCGCCAGCCATCGGTTCCGAAATGTATGTCAGACATACTATCTCCTTGATCGGTTTATACTGCCCATTTGATGCCTACTATTTAAAAGTACGGTTTCTGCGTCACTGCGAAACATTGTTTGCAATGCCATTAGTGCAGTACATAAATTGTCGAGAAAGATTATAGCAACGCCCTGCGTAATGCGCACAATACACAGCTTCTTTTGGTACGCTTTTTGCTCTGTTCTCAGTTTTTGCTTCGTTAGTGCAAAATTTTCCGAAAAATGGTCAAAACTTCCGACTTTCCATGGTAAGAAAGGGTAAAAAGTGTCCGCCGGCGTGTCGCTTGATGCTGTTTGCCCAGTGTTCTCCATAATTCAGGTTAGCTATGCAGCATACCAACCATGGAAAGTCGGAAGTTTTGACCATTTTGGTCTGTTTATTTGACTAGGAGCTACTCAAAAGTTATGGGAAAACATTTGCTGTGAAGAAAATATGTGAATAACGCTAAATCTAGCATTTTTCTAGACTTTACTCTTGCGCGTTTGTAAAAGTTAGCCTATTCTAACTTGCGTAGAACAACTCGTGCAACCCCCACTACATAAGCACAGTTGTTTCTCACCTCCTCTCTTTTGCTTTTGAGGTGATCTGCTCTCCTCGTCTTGCAGATTCGCCAACAAACAAGCCCTCGTCTCCCCGAGGGCTTGTTTGACATTTGAATCCGAATAGGAATTTAACCCCGTAATTGTCAAAATTTTATCGTCTTTTTCTATAATGTAGCGAAATAGTAATCGTCCATAGGAGCAAAGATGGCGAACAAATCGCTTGCAAAGAAGCCGAACGAGATTACCGTATTAGTTACCGGCGGTGCTGGTTTTATTGGCAGCCACACTACGGTAGAGCTGCTTCAACGCGGCTATAACGTAGTGGTGCTTGACGACCTTAGCAATTCAAACCCTGTTGTGCTAGATCGCATACGGCAAATAGTTGACATTCCTGCAAACTCTTCGCAGCTGGTTTTCGTGGAGGCTTCCATTCTAGACCGCGAGGCGCTCAAGCGTACTTTTGACACTTTCCCTATAGACGTAATAATCCACTTCGCAGGCTTTAAAGCGGTTGGCGAATCGGTGCAAAAGCCACTGGAATATTACTGGAACAACGTGGCGGGCACGTTGGTGCTGCTAGATGTTGCGCGCAGCTACGGCGTGAAAAACATTGTGTTCTCATCTAGCGCTACGGTGTATGGCGAACCCGATTTTGTTCCACTAACTGAGGCAGCACCCAAACATAACGCAACGAATCCGTATGGTCAGACGAAAAGCATGCTTGAACAGGTTCTAACCGATACCTACATTGGCGATAACGAATGGAATGTAGTGCTGCTGCGCTACTTCAATCCAATTGGCGCGCACGAAAGCGGGCTAATTGGCGAAGACCCCAAAGGTATTCCGAACAACTTGCTGCCTTATGTAGCGCAAGTTGCTGTGGGAAAACTTGCGCGCGTTGGCGTTTTTGGCGACGACTACCCAACGCCTGATGGCACAGGCGTGCGCGACTATGTGCATGTGGTCGATTTAGCGCGTGGGCATGTTGCGGCGCTTGATTGGATGGGCGGCAGTGCCGGAACGCCTGATGGCGGCATAACCACAGGTGATGCCAGCATATCGGGCACGCCCGATAGCGATGGTACTCGTCGAGGTGTGGGGATATTCAACCTTGGAACCGGTAATGGCTCTAGCGTTTTTGATGTAATTCACGCTTTCGAAAAAGCAAGTGGGCGCGAAATACCTTACGAAGTTATGCCGAGGCGCTCTGGCGACATAGCCGAAAACTACGCCGCTGTAGGTAAGGCGCGCGAACAACTTGGTTGGGAAGCGGAATACGATTTGGATCGCATGTGCGAAGACGGTTGGAGATGGCAGTCTAACAATCCCAACGGGTTTGAAAGCGCTTGAAAAATAATGAACGGATGCTGTGCAATATGTACTGCGGCGACATATGGTGCCGCCAGCACTAAAAGCGTAAAAATGTCTAAAACTTATGGTGAAATTAAAATAATTAGATGAAATAGCGAAATTGTAAACGTTCGCTTACGCAATTATCAAAACCGCCGTATACGCTGTAAAGATGCAATTTTCGCAGCGCAATACTCAGCTTTACCCCAAACATACCCAGCTTACCTTAGAAGAAGCAATAACACTGGGTCTAAATGTAGCGCGCCTGCGAAAAGAACAGTCGATGAGCATAACAACTTTTGCTCAAGTTGCTGGCATTTCTAGACCGACGCTTTATAAGATAGAAAGCGGCGAATCGGACTTGAAACTTTCAATGATTACGCGCGTTGCTCAAGCGCTAGATACGTCAGTTCTCGACCTGCTTACGCCGCACAATTCGTCTAGCCGCCGCTAACCAAATAGCAGCTCCTAGCATTGCGCCAGCTGTGTCCACTATCCAATCAATAGGATCGCATGCCCGGTCGGGAACAAAAATTTGATGCACCTCGTCAGTTATTGCATATATGCTGGCAACCAATACAGCCAGCAAGAATATAAGCAGCCAGCGGCGACTGAAGTGCTTTCCGAAAGCGTTCGCTAATAAAGCGCCAAAAACGGTAAATTCGCAAAAATGCGCAATAGATGATGCTAAATCTACTCCGGGACCCAAGTAGCGCATCTGGATATCGTTTAACCACTGCTTAACGAGTGCAATAAAGTCGTCGCCTTCATTTAGGTCGCTTCCGGTATGGGCAGACATGAAGAAAATAACCAGCGCCCATATTATTACCAGACCCCAAGACAGAGCAATAAGCCATATGGCGTTGGAATTTTTGGTGCTATTTTCGCCGTACTTATTAATCAACTGCATATGCAAGTAATTCTTCCGCAGAATTCACGATAGCATCAGGAATAGCCTGCGCCCCTTGGTCTGCAAAATTATCTGGATTGTTGTAGCCCCAGCGCACCGCTATTGCGAAAAGACCAGCATTATGTGCCGCTCGCATATCACCTGCTGAATCGCCAACATAAACAGTATGCTCGGGCGTAGTTTGAAGCGACCTGACCATCATGTTGATTCCGGTAGGATCGGGTTTGCGCGGCACCGCTGGGCTTTCGCCTAGCATGTCATCAATCATGCCGGGAAGCCGAATGCTTACTATCTGATCGACCCCAGCCTGCAGCTTGTTCGACACCACGCCTATGCGCACGCTTCGTGTCCGTAACTGTTGCAGCACATCTACGATACCCGGATAGGGGTGCGTGTGCTCAAAATATTCTTGGAAGTGATCGTTCCATATTTGCATGGCGCGGTCGGTAATTTCTTCGGGCGCGCCTTCGGGCAATGCCTGATACATAAGACGACGAACTCCGTTACCAACAAACGATAGAATTTCGCTTTCTGAACGCTCGGGATAGCCAACTTCGCGAAGAATGCGGTTTGCTAGCAGCGTTAGATCGGGCAGCGTGTCTAGCAGCGTACCGTCTAAATCAAAGATGAACGTGTCGAATTTCCGCGCTGTCATAGGCTTCCCTTTCGCATTCGTTTTATTGCAAGCATGCCTGCAATAGTATTGTACGAAAATGCAAGCCGCAGTTTGTTCGACAAGGCGAACCGAGATTAAAATGGAGCGGGCGACGGGAATCGAACCCGCGTCAGGAGCTTGGAAGGCTCCGGTTCTACCATTGAACTACGCCCGCAATGTAAACGAATTATAACCGAAGTGATTCATAAGCACGAATAAACCAGACGAATAATTCATTGAGCGGCTTTGAGAAACTTTGCAACTTAACCGCAACCCTAAACGCAACGTTAGGGGTGTGGACGCACCTACATAATTGTTAGACTTTGTTGTAGTTTTTTACGAAACTCGGCTGTAAGGCGGTAAAATACTACACTGTTGCAATATGCAAAATCATATTTATGAATATATGAAGAGGTTTATGGGGGTTGTATGCGCAGTACACAAAAAGCAATAGCTGTAATGCTTAGTCTAACTCTTTCATTCTCGTTATTGGGAATACCGGCGTATGCTGCAGAGGACGAGGTTGACGCAAATCCTACAACTGAGTTGCCTATTTCGGATATTGCTGATGTAGATGACAACACTGATGAAAAACAAGATGTAGACGTCAATGCTCAAGACGAATCTAGTAAAGCAGATATTTCGGTTGAAACCGAAACTGTCGATAGTACAGAAAATACAAATTCAGAGATCGACAATAAAACCGACACAGCCGTTGAAGATGTGGCAACTAATGTAAGTATGGATGATGCCATTGAGTTTATTTATATAGACAAGGCTATTTTGGCTATTGGTGAAGAACAACAAATAGCAATTGGTTTTAAGAAAAGCGATCCTATAGATGAAGCTACATTAAAATTAGAAGTTGCAGGTCAAGAGACTTCTCTTTCTATCGAAGCAACAAACATAGTTAACAATGCAATTTTATTCTCAAAAAAGTTTAATAATGACTCTGAAGCTCTTGGTTACATGCTGGCAGAATTGAGATACAAGATTGCTGACAAAGAATATTTTATTGATTTTGGTGCTGCTGAAATAAAGAATATAGATTGCGATAGTGATTCAGAAAATATTGAAGTTATTGAAGATGTAGCTTCTGCCAAAGCTGAGACAACTGATTCTGGTTATGCAGCCTATGCTTTTGATGTTGTAACTCAAGATCTTTCTAATGCGATTTCCGATTCGTCTGAAATGGGAAACGAAGATGTTTCTGTTTTTGCTCTTGGCGAAAATGGTGATATAACAGCAGCCGAAAGCGTTGAAGATGCTGTACAGATAGCTGATGCTGATGGTGCTTCTAATGTTAAAGAAGACAAAAATATCGTGAAAGATAGCACCGTCAAAGCTCTCGGTGGAATACTTGTTTCTAGTGAAGCGAAAAATGCAGCCGAAGCTGCTGATATAACTGGTAGTGTCGATGCTACTAATCCTGATGGGTCACCAACTGTTGCAAATGGTGAAAGCGCAGATTTTACCCAAGAAACACTTGGTGAAAACGAGGAAAGCAGCGAGGAGTCGCCCGAGCCAGAAGATGGTAATTTCTTTACTAATGCATTGGATGCAATAGTTGGATTTTTTGCAAATTTATTTGGAGCAGGAAATGCTTGGGGTAACGCATCGTCTGCTCGCTTTGATTATCTAATTGTGGCAATTGATCCAGGTCATGGTGGCAGCGACCCTGGAGCTTGTGCAAATGGCATAAGAGAAAGTGATATTAACTTATCAATTGCTTCTCATTTGAGAGATGAACTTGCTACTTACACGGGCGTTACACCTTATATGACCCGTAATGGAGATAATTATGTAGGAATTCAAGAACGTGTAGACAAAGCTGCGGCTGTAGGAGCTCATGTATTCGTAAGTGTGCATTGCAATTCTGCTGATTCCTTGGCGGCTTCGGGATCTGAAGTATGGGTTCCAAATAATAGTTCTTATTTAAATGACAAACATGCAGAGGGCAGCTCATTAGGTCAGAAGATTTTAGATCAGTTAGGATCTCTGGGACTTTCTAAACGCGGAGTAAAAACTAGAAATACAGAAAATAACAGTAAGTATCCGGACGGTTCTCTTAGAGATTATTATGGTGTTATTGCAGGCTCTCGCGAGGCTGGAATTCCGGGAATAATAGTTGAGCATGCTTTTATTAGCAATGCAAATGATGCTTCTTTCCTCAAGAGTGATTCTAACCGTAAAAATCTTGGTGTGGCTGATGCAACTGGTGTAGCTAATCAATATGGATTACTAAAAGCCAATATTGCTGCACAGAATGCATTGGTTTCAGTGAAATCTCATGTTGCTAATCTCGGTTGGGAAACAGCCGTATACGATCGTAAAGTTTCAGGAACGGTTGGTAAAAATAGAGGTATTGAAGCTTTCCAGATTGACCTAATGAATGGTGCTAAAAATTCAGGTGGTATTACTTACAGATCTAACACTAACGGTGTGTGGGGTGCTTGGGTTTCTAATGGTGCTACCTCTGGTACTACTGGAAAAAATGCTTCTATACAAGCTGTCGAGATGCAACTGACTGGCAATGCTGATAGTCAATATGATATTTATTACAGAGCGCATGTTGCCAATTTAGGATGGTTAGGCTGGGCTAAGGGTGGTCAGAGTGCTGGATCCTCTGGATATGGCTATGCGGTAGAAGCAATTGAAGTAGCTGTTGTTCCGCAGGGAGCTCAGGCACCTGGTGATGTTAATGGCTCTTATATGATTAAGCAACAACCTCTAGTAACCTACTCAACGCACGTGCAAGACATTGGGTGGCAGGCTAATGCTGCAGACGGAGGCACTGCAGGCACTACAGGTCGCGCTTTACGACTTGAAGGTATAAAGGTTAATGTGCAAAATACAGGCTATTCAGGAAGCGTTCGCTATCGCACTCATATTGAAAATATTGGCTGGGAAAATGATTGGAAATCAAACGGAGCTGTTTCAGGAACGACTGGTAGAGCACTTAGACTAGAAGCCATACAGATTGGGCTAACAGGTGATGTTGCTAATAATTTTGATATTTATTATCGAGTCCATGCCGAGAATATTGGTTGGATGGACTGGGCAAAAAATGGTGAAAGTGCTGGAACAGCGGGCTACGCCTATCGCCTTGAGGGAATCCAAATCAAATTAGTTAAAAAGGGTAATAGCGCTCCTGGATCTACTAATGAACCTTTCCGAGCTAAGTATGTTAAATACTCTACTCATGTAGAGAATATTGGGTGGCAAGGCAATGTTTATGACGGTGCAGTTTCAGGCACAACAGGGCACGCTTTACGGCTTGAAGGCATAAAGATTAATATTCAAAATACAGGCTATGCTGGCGGAGTCGATTATCGTACGCATGTCGAAAATCTTGGATGGGAAAATAACTGGAAAAGCAATGGGTCAATGTCGGGAACTTCTGGGAGAGCCCTTCGACTTGAAGCAATTCAAATAAAACTTAACGGTGAAATTGCCAGCCGTTACGATATTTATTATCGAGTCCATGCTCAAAATATTGGTTGGATGGATTGGGCGAAAAATGGAGCAAGTGCCGGCACCGAGGGATATGCCTATCGCTTAGAAGGCATTCAAATTATGTTGGTGAAGCATGGCGTTGCCGGACCAACTAATACGGCTGAACCTTTTCGCGATGCAAAGCAAATGAAAATAATGGGTGCTTCTACTACTTCAGTTGATCAGATGGTGCGTTATTTCAATTCTCAAAAGAAACAGTATCCTGCTTCAACATATGCATCCAAGGGTGCTGGTGATATAAATGCGTTCTGCAAGATAGTTATGGAAGAGGCGCAGGCTGAAGGAGTGCGAGCAGAAGTTGTTTTCTGTCAAGCTATGAAAGAAACTGGTTGGCTTCAGTTTGGTGGTCAAGTCAAAGCTGATCAATGTAACTTTGCTGGTTTAGGGGCTACAAATAATGGGGCAAATGGCGCGACTTTCCAAGATGTTCGCACTGGTATACGTGCTCAGGTTCAACATCTTAAAGCATATGCATCTACCGATAAATTAAAGAATACATGTGTGGATCCCAGATTCCACTTAGTTAAACCACGCGGTTGTGCTCCTTATCTTGAAGACTTAAATGGTAGATGGGCTGTTCCCGGACAAGGATATGGACAAGCAATCGCTAACATGATTCTGAATATGCTTAACAAGTAAACAGGATTCTTCGGTACAAAGTACACAAACTGTAAAGGGGCTGTAACAGAAGTCCCATCAATAAGAAACCCGCCACAATATGTGGTGGGTTTCTTGCATTTCATTTCAATATATAGCGGTTCAAGATAATCATTCAAGACTTTTGTTGCAGTCCCTTTTTGCTAAAGCTTCTTGTTTAAAGCATCAGTTTGAGCTAATTGCGCCATTTTTTCTTTTAAACGAGCTATTTCAGCTGTTTGTATAAATTCTCTTAGCAATAACACAGCCACTACGCATAGGAATACAAAATTTGATGGCGATTGAATACCCAACAGATCTGACAAAAAGAAAACTATCTGAGGAAATATAGCAATAATTACCAAACAAACTGCAAATACAAACCAAAAAATAGCATCTGATGTCTGTAGTTGAGACTTTCGAATTTTACGAAGCATATAACAGAGCGTAAGGACAGCGCCTAAAATCAAAGCTATAGTTAGCTTCATAATTTAATCTTCTTTCTGAACCATTGTACGAAAAGAATAGAAAAAGCCATTTGAAGCATATATGTAATAGATTTTGTGAAATTAAGATAACTTTCTCCAGCGATTCTTTCACGCATTTCTACCTGTACTTCTGACACTGAAGCTCCGCTACGCATTAAAAAAGACAATGTATCGGGCTCGGGCTCAAGATCGTTATGCTTTGCAAAGCAACGTATCATTCGTTTATTAAAAAGTCGCATTCCTGACGTAGGATCTTGAATTCTTTTTCCAGTAGTCAATCTAATCATGGTAGTAATTAGCTGAGAACCTATCATGCGAGCAGATACAGGTTTTTTTTGAGAGCAAAATCTAGATCCAACAACAATATCTGAATTGAGCTTTTGAGCGCTTTCTAACATGGCTGAAATATATGCCGCAGAATGTTGACCGTCTGCATCAAATTGCACAGCATAATCGTAGTCATTTTCCAGTGCATATTTCATGCCTGTCTGGAAAGCTCCAGATAATCCCAAATTTATCGGCAGTGAAAGAAGATTATAATTATGTTCTTTGCAAACTTTTACAGTTTTGTCTTTTGAGCCGTCGTTAACTATCACATAGTCAACATTAGATGCATTGTTCTTAAGGTCCCCAATTGTAGATACAATGCTATCCTGCTCGTTGTATGCAGGAACAATCGCAATTATCTTTACGTCTGAATTCATATAGAAATCTTAACGCTTAAACCCAGGATGCACTTTATCTTTTTCGCTAAGGATAATTTTTGATTCGTCAAAAGTGGAGTTGCCAGATAAAGGTGGCCATTCAATACCTATAGCAGGGTCGTTCCACATCAACCCGCCCTCGTCGTTGGGATGATAAACGTCGTCGCATTTGTAGCAGAATTCAGCCGTATCGCTTAGAACCAAAAAACCATGCGCGAAACCTCGGGGAATAAAGAATTGTCGGCGATTTTCTGCAGACAGCACAACGCCTTCCCATTTCCCATACGTCGGGCTGCCTTCGCGCAAATCTACCGCTACATCAAAAACTTCACCTTGCGTTACGCGCACTAGTTTGCTTTGCGGGTGATTTATCTGAAAATGCAAACCCCGCAGCACTCCGCACGTGCTAGAAGATTGATTGTCCTGTACAAAATCGACATCGATTCCACCGGCAACAAAATCGGGCTTTTTGTATGTTTCCATGAAGTAGCCGCGATCGTCACCATAGGCTTTAACATCAACAATTATTACGCCGTCAATGCCAGTTTTGGTAAAAGTAAAATTGCCACTTTGTATACATTCTGCCGACATGCCAACCGCCTCTCTACTGACCCTGCTTGGCATATTTTGCTTCTACAGCCTCTTTTGCGCTGACCCACCAATCGCGATTGTTGCTGTACCAATCTATAGTGGCATCTAATCCTTTATCAAAATTAGTATGTATCGGTGTCCATCCAAGTTCTCTACGCAGTTTAGAAGAGTCAATTGCATAGCGACGGTCGTGTCCCGGTCTGTCACGCACCCAATCAAAATCATCTGGCTGTTTTCCCATGCGCGATAAAATAGAGCGCAGCACTTCTAAATTATTCTTTTCTCCATCGGCTCCAATTAGATAAGTTTCGCCGGCTTTACCTTGTGTAAGGATTGCCCACACAGCGCTGGAATGGTCTTCAGTATGAATCCAGTCGCGAACATTTAGCCCGTCACCATAAAGTTTTGGACGTATATCGCAAAGAATATTCGTAATCTGTCTGGGAATGAACTTCTCAATATGCTGTCTTGGACCGTAGTTGTTTGAGCAGTTAGAAATAGTGGCATTCACACCATAAGTACGATGCCATGCTCGTACCAGCATATCGGAAGATGCCTTAGTAGAACTATATGGGCTAGACGGATGATATGGAGTATCTTCGGTAAAACGCGCTGGGTCGTCTAAGGCTAAGTCGCCATATACCTCGTCAGTGGATATGTGATGGAAACGCACACTATGCTTTCTAGCAGCTTCGAGCAAACGATAAGTTCCCTCTACATTTGTGCGAATAAATGGTTCTGGATCGGCAATAGAATTATCGTTGTGCGATTCTGCAGCAAAATGAACTATTGCATCTGATTCCGGGACAAGTTGCTCTAGAAGTTCAGAATCGCAAATATTACCATGGACGAAAGTCATGCGGTTTTCAGGAATACCGTTCAGGTTTTCGCGATTCCCTGCATACGTTAGAGCATCTAAAACGGTCACATGAACACCGGGCTGATTGTCTACAACCCAGTGAACAAAGTTACTTCCAATGAATCCAGCACCACCGGTTACTATTATGTTGTTAAATGTATTGCTCATAAGTTATCTTCCTTATTACGGCATATACTTAATGGTAGTTTATGCTCCTAGTTCTGCCAGTTTATCCATATACTCAGCGAGCGCGTCTTGCCAAGGACGCATTTCGTTGCCGATAGTTGATTCCAAATGTTTATTTTTCAAACTGGAAAATGCGGGGCGATTAGCACTTTCAGGGTGAGCGGCTTTGTATTCTTGGCTGGTGCAGCGATTCACTGTGCAGTTTGTATTCGCAAGAACAGCTTCGGCGAAATCTGCCCACGAGCAGGTTCCTTCATTTGTAACATGCCATATGCCATAGTCGTTAGTTAGCGCTATTTTTAGTATCTCGTAAGCTAAATCGTTTGCACTAGTGGGGTTGCCCAGCTGATCGTTTACAACAGTTACCTCATCGTGCGATTCCGCCAAGTGCAACATCGTTTTTGCGAAGTTTTTGCCCACGTGCCCATACAACCATGCGGTGCGCACTATGTGATGACGATTGTTAGCACTTGCTACAAGTTTTTCACCTTCAAGCTTAGTGCGACCATATGCGCTTATTGGATTAACAAGATCCGATTCAACGCGCTCGCCAGGTTCATTACCCGCGAAAACATAGTCGGTAGAAACATGCACTATAGGAATACCATGCTCTTTCGTAGCACGGGCTAAATTCCAAGCCCCTATAGCGTTAACCAACTTTGCCGTATTTTCGTTTGCCTCGCAGCCATCAACATTTGTCATTGCGGCACAATTTATAACTAGATCATATCTGCCAAGCTTAATGGCATCCATCACGGCTTTTTCGTTTGTTATATCAAGATCGGGAGTGTCGGTATATACAACTTCAGCATCGCGGTATTCTTCGGGAATTGGACCAATTTCAGCTGTGCCACTTTCGAGCAGCCTTCGTAATTCGTTGCCAAGTTGCCCAGATGCACCTGTTATAAGAATACGCATAGTTAATCCTTATATTTGCTAGGAACAATACGTCCCTCAGCTACCTTCATTAGATGCTGACCATAAGTGCTTTTGCCATACATTTTTGCAGCTTCAATTAGTTGTTCGTGGGAAATCCATCCATTTTCGTAAGCGGTTTCTTCAATGACCGAAACTGAAAGCCCTTGACTGCGTTCCACCGCGCGAACGAACTCTGATGCTTCGAAGAGGCTTTCCATGGTTCCTGTATCTAGCCAAGCATAGCCCCTGCCAAGCGTTACTACATTTAGAGTGCCATCGGATAAATACATTTGATTAAGCGTGGTTATTTCCAGCTCGCCGCGGTCGCTTGGTTTTACTTGTTTTGCCAATTCGCATACACGATTATCGTAGAAGTAAAGCCCAGTTACGGCATAATTGCTCTTGGGATGCTGAGGCTTTTCCTCAATAGAGATAGCATTAAAGTTATTATCAAATTCCACTACACCGAAACGCTCTGGGTCGTCCACGTAATAGCCAAAAACTGTGGCGCCCCCGTTTGTTTCGGCAGATTCAACAGCGTTGCGCAAATGACGCTTTAAGCCGTTGCCATAGAATATGTTGTCGCCAAGCACCAACGCGCAAGAATCGCCGGCAATAAAATCTTCTCCAATTATGAATGCCTGTGCAAGCCCGTCGGGAGATGGCTGTTCTGCATAAGAAAGATGCACACCGTAGCGCGATCCATCACCCAAAAGCCGTTCAAAATTTGGAAGATCAGTAGGGGTCGAAATTATAAGAATTTCTTGAATGCCCGCCATCATAAGCACTGACAGCGGATAGTAGATCATCGGTTTATCGTAGACTGGTAGCAACTGTTTGCTAGTTACCGTAGTAAGAGGGTAAAGCCGCGTGCCACTTCCTCCAGCAAGAATTATGCCCTTCATATGCGCCTTTCGCTGTAATAATCTCTAAGTTAAGATTTTAGCATCAGGGTATCTAGTATCCAAAATAATATAATTGTTTATAAACATATACGTATAAAAACGATAAGAAAACAAAATATGTAAAGCGCAATAATCGACTACTAAAGAAAGACAAGAGGATGCTTACAGCAATTAAGAATTCAAAAATGTATGGAGTTTATAAAACCAGCACACGAAGCACACGAATGAGTTTAATTTTTAGTGTGCTATACGACATTCTGTTAATTGTTGGCTGCGTTTGCGCGTTAGATCACTTTTCTTTAGTAGAAATATTTTTTCTGTTTTCAATGGCAATCCTTTTTCAAATTGTAGCTGTGTTTTCAATTCAAAGAATTTGGTTTTCTAGTTCAGATAAGTTTAACGGTAAATTTTGTGCTGCATTAATTATTGCTTCTTTGGGAATTGGGCTTATTTTAGAAGGTTGTACCGTAGCGGGTTCATCAGCTTATAGCCTTTTTAACATAACTGATTGGAATTTAAGACGCTACATTCTTTTTTGTTTCATTGCTTATTCTGGGATAGTACTTGCTTATGCCGTTAGCCTGAAAACCCGTTTAATCAATGGGCTAAGGCATATCAAGCATATCAAAAAGAAACAAATAGTTATTGCTTGCAGTATTTTGGTTGTTTCTTTAGGTATTGCTTGGTTTGGTGGAATTTGTGCGAGTAATTTTTTTTCGTTATCTAGTTTTCCGGTTTCATTGTCTATTTTTGCAATTGCGCTATGCATTTCTTTTATTGTTGTGCTTTATCGTAATCATTTTTCCTTTGAGGCGTTCTTTCTTCCGCTTGCTCTTTCAGTTGGAATTTGTATGGCCGTAATACCTCCGGCCATTACTGGTATATCGTGGGATGATCAAATTCATTTTTCGCGAGCATGCGGAATATCTTATTTGATAGATCCTTCTTTTTCTGAAGGCGAACGCTTGTTGGCGACTGCTGCATACAATTTTGAAACATTAATGCCTGACAAAAGTTCAAAATCAATTAGTGCTTATGACGATGCACTTAATGAAATACAATCTCAGAATTATGTTTCTCATAGAGGAGCTGTTGATGCTGACGGTGGAGCGTCCATCTTGTCTGTTACATCGCTTGGTTACACTCCACTAGTAGTTGGACTGTGGTTTGGGCGTTTGCTCCATCTGTCTTTATCTCAAATTTTTATTTTAGGTCGCATATTTAATGTGCTTTTTTATATTGCGATATGTTACATAGCAATACGGACAATTCCCGTTAAAAAAACTTTACTTGCAGTGGTTGCTCTTATTCCTACGAGTTTTTTTCTCGCATCTAGTTATTCATATGATGGTTGGCAAAATGCACTCTTTTTATTGGCTATCGCAATGACTATCAAGCAAATTTATAAGAAAGATCTAATTGGCACTTGGGATATAGTTTTGTTGCTAGTTGTATATTTTTTGGCTTTAGCTCCAAAAGCCATTTACTTTCCTTTAGTAGGTCTGCTTTTCCTAATACCTAAAAGAAGATTCAGTTCCAAGTTTATTTGGAAGATATGGATTGTTTTAATTTTGCTATTTGCCATGTTCATGATTGCCTCTTTTGCTTTCCCGTTTATGTTCCAAGGAGCATATGGAAACGATATGAGGGGTGGTGGAGCAGTAAATTCAAGAGAACAGATTGCATTCATTTTGAATAATCCAAGTGTCTTTTTTAATATCGTTTGCTCTGAAATGTTTAATGTGTTTTTCAATCCAGTGAATTTTAGTCGAGCCTCTATCCATTTTGCCTATCTTGGCAGCCTAAGCAATATAATCCCGTTTTTGAATATAACCCCATTTTTATTGCTGCTTTTTACAGCTATTTCTGACAGCGACTCCGGTTCATACAATTTAACTAATTGGCGCGTAAGAATTTGGATAACTATTCTGTTGTCAGCTATTACAGTATTGATAATTACCAGTCTTTATATATCATTTAACGAGGTAGGCAGCATTTCATATACTCAAAATGGAGTAATCGAAGTTCAAGGAGTGCAAGAAAGATACATCTTGCCACTAGTATTTCCTATACTGGCATTTTTATTGAATTTCAGAATAACTAATGAAATGAACTACAAATCTTACTCATTATGCCTACAAACCGGAATGACAATAATTGGCTGGGTGTGCATTAGTATGCTCATGATTGCTCCAATGGTGATATAGGAATGTTAAATATTTAGGAGTGTACAAGCAATGAAACGCATAATTACGTATGGATCGTTCGATCTTCTACATTACGGACACATTAATCTTTTACGTAGAGCTAAAGCTTTAGGCGACTATCTAATTGTGGCTCTTTCGGAAGACGATTTTAACACCCAGAAAGGCAAGAGTTGTTATTTCTCGTATGAGAAGAGAAAACAACTTCTTGAGGCCATACGGTATGTCGATCTTGTAATTCCAGAAAGTTCTTGGGAGCAGAAAAGTTCTGATATGCATGAATATCATATTGATATTTTTGTCATGGGTGACGACTGGAAAGGAAAATTTGATTATCTTAAAGACAATGGAGTAGAAGTAATCTATCTTCCTCGTACACCAGAGATTAGTACAACGCGGATCAAATCAGATTTAAATTTGGATAAAGCATAGTTGACTAGATACTTGCAAAAAGTATCGTGTTTAATTCATATATCTTCTAGAAAAGGGGCTTGACGTGAATACGATTAATCCAAATTTAGCCGTTTTCCAATCATGGCCTGATTTTTCAGATAATCCAAGAGCGCTATACGAATACATTTCTTCGTGTACTAATCTTGAAACTTTTTGGGTAGTACATGATCCTAAAGTATGTTGCCTTATGAAAGAAAAGGGAATTAGTTGCGCAGTAGAAGATTCTGAAGAGGCAAGAGAAAAAATTGCGGAAGCGCAGTTCCTAATATCAGCAGCATATGAATTAGCATACGAAAAACGCATAGGACAAATTTTTATTGCTGCATGGCATGGCTTTGCATTAAAGCTTACTGGTTTCTTTGATTCTGCGGTTACATCGCAAGGTTTCTTTTCAAGCATACGTGCAATTAGCACTCAATTCGACATAGTAGCTTCAACATCCAAAGCCGGAAGTTTGCTTTTTTCGGGTATGTATGCATGTGATCCTCGCAAAGTATTTGCAGTTGGTTTTCCGCGAAATGACTATCTTTTTTCAGAAGACGGTAAAAAACATTTGTCAAGCCTGCTTGAGGTTGATATATCCAGTAGTAAATTAATTCTGTATTTACCTACTATGAGAAAAAGCCTTAAAGAAGAAGGTGCGCAATTTATAGATAATATATTTAATTACAAGGATTACGATCCTGCTGCAATCGATCGTTGCCTTACTGATAATGATGCGTATTTATTGGCTAAACTGCATCCATCTGATAATGTGCTGTTTGATTTAAAATCTTTTGAACTTCCCTCTAGAATGATTCTTTTAGATTCAGATATTTTTACAGATAATCTACTTACCATATATCATGTATTGAATGCTTTTGACTGTTTGATTACAGATTATTCTTCTATTTATGTCGATTATCTTTTACTTAATAGACCTATCGTATTTTCATGCCCCGATTTGCTTCAGTATGGTCAAGATCGAGGTTTCTGTGTGGATGATCCGACACTTTTAATGCCTGGTGCTGTTGTAAAAGCGCAACATGAATTAATAAAAATTCTCGAATCAATTTTAGGCGGAATCGATGATTACGCATCAAGAAGAACAGAAATATTCTCTTTTTTTCATACATACAAAGACGGCGACTCTTCAGAGCGAATATATAGATTGATGGAAAAGGCACGTATTAAAATGCCGTCAGATGTCGCAAAAGACGAGATTGATTTATATCTCAATTCCTATCTTCCACTTTATCAATACACTTTGAATATTAAAGGAGAGATATATTTTGATTTTGGAGAAGGGTTTCATGGTGTTGACAAGGTAATTATTCCTTATTATGCAGGAAAAGAGCGAATTAAAATTCAGGTAGATATTCCAAATGGTGTCGAAAGAATAAGGTTCGATCCCTGCGAAGTGGGTCGTTTTGCTATAAAGAATTTATGCATAACTATCGGAGACGAAAGTGCTTCCTACGAAAGTATCCGGGGATTAGAAATTAATGATACGCTTATCTTTTATAAGCTAGATCCATATATAGTCATATCTTTAAAAGGGTATAAATCTAGACAAGTTACTTTAGAGTTCGATGCAATCGATCTACTATCTAGTGATCAAAAATCCGAAGATAGCTTAAAACTATTAATTGACGCATATTTAGAACAAAAAGAAAAAGAGCGCAATAGTATATATGGTTCAAAATTATGGAAGCTAATGCAAAGATTCAAGTGGATATTACAAAGATAGTAGTTGTAAAATTAAATGTTTAAGCCTTAATAAACATATTTAAAGAGAGATTAAATGAGCAAAATAGATACTGCGAAAAAGCTGTTTAAGCTTTCAGTTAAAAATCCTAAAAGTTATATAAAGACAATTTCGTATGCATTGAAATATGGACTTCACGGAGTACGTTCGCGCTTTCATGAAGAGTTGGTTCTTGAGGAATCAAATATGGCAATGAAGGATATAAAACCTTCATCCGTTAAGGGAAAAATGCTTATTTCAGTAGTTATTCCAACTTATAACGTTGAAATAAAGTGGATAGAAAAGGCAATTGAGTCAGTCGAATCACAATCATATGAGAATTGGGAGCTTTGTATAGTTGATGATGCATCAGAGAGCGAAATGCTTAAAGATTATCTACAGTCTAAGCAAGGCAACAAAATTAAAGTTCTCCTGTTAAGCAGCAATGTTGGCATATCTAACGCCAGCAACGAAGCTATTGCTTTAGCTAACGGTGAATACATAGTTATGCTTGATCATGATGATGTACTTTTTCCTACTGCTCTTGAAGAGATATATGCATGCGCATCAACTACTCACGCAGATATCGTTTATAGCGATCATGATGTTATAGATGCTGAGGGAAATAGATTATCAGTATTGTATAAGCCTGACTGGTCTCCAGATTTAGTTTTATCTCAAATGTATATAGGACATTTGCTTGCGTTTAAAAAGTCTCTCTTTGAGGAAGTTGGAGGATTTGACTCTAGATTTGATGGTAGTCAAGACTACGACTTGTTTCTCAAAATGTCTGCGAAAGCAAATTGTATAGAGCATATTCCACAAGTATTATATTCTTGGAGATCTTTACCTACCTCTACCGCTACAAACCCGCAAGCGAAACCGTATGCGCAAACAGCTGGATTAGATGCCGTACAATCACACCTCGATAGAGTTCTGGGAAACGGTGTGGCTAATGTAGAAGAAACTGATAATCTTTTTGTTTATGATGTTCGCTATCCAATTCCAGAAAACACTAAAGCATCTATCATTATTCCGATTAAAGATAAAATTTCCGATTTAAGTATGCTTATACAAAGCATTGATAATGCAAAGACGAATGTTGATTTTGAGATCATAATTCTGAATAACAATTCTGTAGAACCTGCGACAAATATATATCTAAACGAACTTTTATCCCATCGCGATAAAACAAAAGTAGTAGATGCGAAATACGAATTTAATTGGTCGCGTTTAAACAATGATGGAGTTGTCAATGCAAATGGAAATGTCTTTGTATTTATGAACAATGATATGGTAGTTTTATCGGACTACTGGCTAGATAGGCTTGTAGAGAATGCTCTTAGACCAGATATTGGTGCTGTAGGAGGGCTACTTCTTTATCCTGATGGAACCATCCAACATGCTGGTGTAGTTATAGGAATGAATGGTTGGGCAGACCATGTGTTCAAAGGTATGCAGCCGATACATTTTGGAAGCCCATTTATTTCACCGGTAGTACAGAGAAACGTATCCGCTGTTACTGGTGCCTGTATGGCAATTTCAAAAGAAACTTTTGAAATGCTTGGAGGATTCAATGAGGATTTCTTAGTATGTGGAAGCGATGTTGAAATCTGTCTTAAAGCCGAGAAACATGGATTGCGTAATTTGTATTTGCCACAAGTTCGTCTAGAACATCACGAATCCAAAACTCGGGATCCTGAAGATATACCTGAAATAGATTTTGTATTGTCAGAACAGATGTATCGAATATATCGTATGACCGGAGACCCGTACTACAACGTAAATCTAAACATAAATTCCTATATTCCGAAGGAATTATCTTATAGAGAGCGTGTTAGACAGCAAATATCGGAAAGACTACATATTACTATTCCTGAGATTGATAATATTGCTTTTGCGTACGACGGAAACAGCAACGAATCGGCTGTACGCTTAACCCTATGTTTGCCTTCCATCAATCAAGAAGATATATATGGTGGCATTTCAACTGCACTTAAATTTTTTAATGATTTGAAAAGTAGATTGGGAACAGATTCAAGAATTTTAGTATTTGATACAGAGCCTAGAGAGTCTGATGTTGATATAAGTTTTCCTGAATATGAAATTGTTAAATTAGGTGGCAGTTCTAATGCTAAGAATCAAATTATTAATGCTGTTGGTAGATCTACAGAACAGTTAGAAGTAAGTAATAAGGACTGGTTTATTGCAACGGCATGGTGGACAGCATATTGCATACAAGAATCTATGTCGTTGTGTATGCAGCAAAACCCAAATGCAAAATTTAATCCCCTGTTGTATCTTATCCAAGATTATGAACCAGGTTTTTATTCATGGTCATCAGAGTATCTTTTAGCTGACGCAACTTACAAAAATCAAAATCCGACAATAGCAATATTTAATTCCATACAGCTTAGAGATTATTTCGATAAAAACGGATATAGCTTTGCGAAAGAATATACATTTGAGCCGTTTTTGAATCCTGTTTTAAAGGCACGATTGTTGGAACATGAGGGCACTGTTTCAAAGAAACGCCAAATTCTTGTATACGGACGTCCGGAGACTGATAGAAATGCGTTTAGTTTAATAATAGAAGCGTTACGTAAATGGATAGACATATACAATCAGAGCAGTATGTGGGATATCGTTTCTGCCGGAGAAAATCATCTTCCGGTTCCATTAGGAAAGGGAAGATATCTCGTATCGGTAGGAAAATTATCATTAGATATGTATGCAAACGTGCTTTCTGAATCATATGCAGGGATTTCTCTTATGGTTTCTCCGCATCCAAGCTATCCGCCTTTGGAAATGGCTTCTTTCGGAGTTGAAGTTATAACAAACAATTATTCAGTAAAAAATTTGAGTAGTTTTGGGAAATCTATACATTCTCTTGACGTTGCTACGCCTGCAGCTATTGCCGGAAAGCTGCAGGAGATTTGCGATACTTACGAACTTGAAAAGCCCTGTGGTGAAGTGCTCGAATCCTATATCGATAACGAAAATATGTTCCCTTTTATAGATGATTTAGTACAGGTTATAAGAGAATAGAGCAGTTAATGCATTATTGCTGATAACTACTGTATGCATCGCAAACTTCTTGGGCATCGCCAAGCATTTTTAGGTGACTTTTCTCTATCCAAAGTGCGCGGTTACAAAGCCTGCGCACTTGGTCGATGCTGTGAGAAACAATAAGTACAGTGGTACCATTTTTAATCATTTGATTAATTCGGTCTTCGCATTTTTGCTGGAAAAGAAAGTCGCCTACGGAAAGCACTTCATCCACTATTAACAGGTCAGGCTCAGTTACTGTAGCTATTGCAAACGCAATACGCGCCACCATACCCGATGAATAATTCTTAAGAGGCATTTCCATAAAACTTTGCAGCTCGGCAAAATCGATTATTTCATTGATATGATCGTCGAGAAACTTTTTAGAAAAACCTAAAAGCGCACCATTCAGATATATATTTTCTCGTGCTGTTAGTTCCATATCGAATCCAGCACCAAGTTCAATAAGCGGAGATATACTGCCATTTACAGTACATGTACCTTTGCTAGGTTCAAGTACACCTGCAATAACTTTCAACATAGTAGATTTACCAGAACCATTTGTGCCTACAAGTCCGAACACATCTCCGCGATTCACCGTAAATGTTACATCGTCTACAGCAACAAATTCGCGGAACATCAATTCGCGACGCATTAACTTAATGAAGTATTCTTTTAAGCTCTGAATTTTTTCGTTGGCAATATTAAATATGACGGATACGTCTTGAACGACAACAATAGGCTCGACTGAGCTACTATCGGAAATATCGTGGGTATTTGAAAGTTTGTCTGACATTTTGCTCTCCGCTAAACGTATAAGATAAATTTTCTTTCAAGTTTCTTGAATGTAAAAAGCCCTACTGCAAAAGTTACTATAGCGAAAACAGAGCAGTACACTAATGTTAAGCTAATGCCAATGTCTGTAGGTAAGGCAACTCCTGTAACCATTTGGCGGAAGCCCGATACAAAATAATACATAGGATTAAATTGTATTAATGTATAAACCCACTCTATACCGTTATTTCTAAGTGCATCGAGCGGCCAGAAAATTGGAGTGAAATAAAACCAAACTGTAGTTAAAACAGTCCATAGATGCTCTATATCGCGGAAGAAAACAGTTAGTGCGCCGACAAGATAAGCCACACCTAAAGTAAAAACAGTCAGTAATAATAAAAGCACCGGTACAAACACTATTTTCCAACTTGGAATCATGCCAAAGAACAGTAAAACTAAGCAGACCGCAATTAGCGAAAAGAAGAAATTCACTACTGCGAATATTACTTTTTCAGTTGGAAAAATAATTTTTTCGACATGAACTTTTTTAATTAGCGGTGCTGCATCTATGATTGAACGCATTGCGCCATTAGTGCCATCTTGGAATATAGTAAAGAACGTTTGACCCAAGATTAGATACACCGCAAATGGATACATGTCGAAAGTGAATCTGAAAATATTACTAAAGATAAGTGCCATTACTATCATCATTAGTAATGGGTTTAGCATACTCCAAACTACGCCTAGGACAGAGCGCCTATAACGTAGTTTGAATTCTTTAGACACCAAATTGTAGAGCAGATATATACTGTTCCTGCTTTGCTGATTCTCTTTTTTTGAGTTACTTAACATATAGTTATATTAGCATGCATTTCTCGAGCCAAAATCTAGAATGATTCAAGAGGAATAACTTACAGGATAAAGCTAGTACAAGTAGTGCACAATAATGATTCCTTTTCGTGAAAAATTTTGATGAATCGGGTTGCGTTTTGTTGATTTTATTAGCATAATCGGTTGCGTTTCGTGAATTATAAAGGAGATCGCTGATGTTAAAGTACCGGGGTGGCTTTATGTAGCCTGCGGGCACGCAATGAGGACTGTACGTTAGCAGAAACGATTTGTACTTTTATATTATTCATTTGGTGTTTAAATGGAAATATGATTCCGCAAGAGAAACATTTGGGTTTGCGAGCACATCCTGTTGAAACTCTTTTCCCCAACGGCTCCATAACAACTGCAGATCGGAGTTATCGGGCTGTTCCCAAGGTGGAATTCTATTTGCCCAAAACACAGGAGCCCTATTAATTGCTTTGGAATCTGGATCTACTAACACTAACTTGTTTAAGCTTCTAATACGAAAACAAAAGTCTACTGCTGCAATTAGAGAATTTTTGTAATCGGTCGAAAATCCACCAACTTCAAGAAAATCTTCAGCACGAAACATCATGCAAGCAGGATCTACAGCGCTAAAATCGCAGATAGTTTCTGCTGTACCGTTATAGCCTCCGCCCATATTGTTGATAAAGCCTTGATTTAGATGACCAATTGTTTCGTTTTCTCGTATGCAAAGCCCTGCATGTTGGATTAAGCCATCTGCATATAGCATTTTTGGCGATGCAATTCCAATATCATTCCTGCAAAACCAGCAGCTAAGCGATCTTACAGATTCTTCTTTTATTTGCACCGTATCGCATATTATGGCAATTAGCTCACTTTTCGCGTTTTTAGCCTGTTGATTAATCGATTGTGTATATTGCTGCCCATTAAGATTTGCTCTAGTTTTAATAATCGATATGTCTGTGTTACTAGCTGGAAAGTTTGTCTTAAAAATACATGGTATATCTGTTGTGTTAATTAAAGACGCAATATTATTTCGTGCATAATGCGTTTGGAGAACTATTTTACTTGCTCTTTCGATATATGGCTTTGCTTTGACGCTGCCTCCATTTGTAGATCCTTCATGTTGTCTCCAATGATAGAGTATTTTTGGAATATGTTTAACTATGCCATCGGCATCAACGACCTTTAATGTCAAATCATAATCCTGAGCACCATCAACATCTTTTTTATAAGGTTCAACTTTGTTTAGAATTTCGCGACTTACAGTTAGAAAATGGCAAATGTAATTGTTTGAATTTAATAGATCAATATTGAGTTCCGGCTTAAAACGTGGCGAGAATCGAGATATTCCATCGGTAGAGATGCTGTCTTCATCACAATAAAGCAGATCAATATTCGGATTTTCATTTATTGCAGCTGCGTATTCTGCTAATGCATAAGGAGATAGAGTATCGTCATGGTCTAAAAAGCAGATGTAATCTCCTTGTGCTATTGCTATTCCGGCATTGGTGTTTTCAGAAATACCCAAATTCTCGTTAAGTTCAATTATTTCTATTCTTTTGTCGTTAAGATTATTCAAGGCGTTACATAATGACGCATTTTCCGGACTTGCATTTACAAGGATAAGTTCCCAATTTTGATATTTTTGAGCAAGTACCGAATTGATCATTTGTTTGAAATATTCTTCTGGAGTGTTAAATAGCGGTACAACAATGCTAAATAACGGTTTATACGCCAGAGTATAAAGCTGTTCGGTTGACACAAATGAGCTGGGTTGCTCGTTTCTCTTAATCCATTTTTTATACAAATCATCTATTCCGGGATTAACCATCATAGAATCGCGTTTAGCTACTATTTTGCGAATTAATATGAATGATATTTTCTCGGATCCAATTCCAGATATAGATATTTTGAAACTTTTGAACTTGGCAGGGATCGTTGCTGATATCACAGCAGCATCAGCATATTGACCTTCTTCGATTTGCTCTAATAGAACTATTTGCGCATCGATATGTGCTCCATGGCGACTTATGTGTACGGCATTTACAATCTCTGTTCCTAATGTGGCACCACCATAGACGCAGAACCGATAGCATCTACTGTCGTTCTCTTTTTCAAATACTTGGATAAGCTCTATTTTCTTTGAACGTTTCAAGTTGTTTACCCCTTACCGACACGCTTAGAATGCGTAGATAAGAATATACCTATGTTATGAAGCGCCTGCTTAAGTCCAATATTTCGCATATTGTAGAAGTTTTTTGATGCTAAACGGAACCAGTAATCTGGATAATTTAAGTGTGGACATTTAATTCCAAGCACGCTGCAAAAAAGCTTTTTATATCCCGGTGACACTTTAGGGTCAGATAAAACCAGCTCTTTATTCATTCGCATAAACATATGCTTGGTTGCTTCTCTTACATCAGCGCGGTCAATACCTACCACTTCAAGAACACCAGCCATGTAGAGAAAACCCCGTTGGTTATGCGCTTGCAAAATGCGTTTATCTGTAACGTTTAAGCGCTCAATTATGTCCATCATGTCATTCCATCGTTCAAATGGAATCAGCGGAGTTTTGCGAGTAAAGGCATAGGCTTTTTCTTTTGAATCTTCGCGGTAGTTATAGAAAGGTTCATCCAAGTAAACGATTTTATCGGTTTGGAGCAACGCTTCTATCATAAACGGATTATCAGCCCAACCCGCACCTGGAAGTTCGGGAAAGCGAATGCCTTTTTCATTTAGATAATCGCGCCTGTAAAGTGCTGACCAAATTGAAGGATGATGAGACATATAAACAGTAGCTTCAGCTATTGAAAATGGTTGATGGGTATGTTTAACCAAATTCTTATACGAGCAATTCAGCCGTTTTTGACCCGCAACTTCAGGCATACGAATGCGCCAGTAAGGAGTCTTGATAATGTCTATACGCTCGTTAAAAGAATCGCCAAACGCCAGCATTTTTTCAACCATGTCTGCATCTATGTAATCGTCTGGCTCTAATATGGCTATCCATTCGCCTTTAGCCTCGTTTAATCCGCGATTGCAGGATGCGCCATAGCCTTCATTCTGCTTATCAATAACACGAAATCTTGGATCGGCAGTTTCGTATTCGCGTAGTACTTCAAGAGACTTATCTGTAGATCCATCGTTGACGCAAATAATCTCTATGCTTTCGTAAGTCTGGTTTTTTGCACTATCAAGCGCTTGCCGCAGATAATTTCCCGGGTTATAAACAGGCACAATAAATGAAACGCGTGGAGTAAATGTCATTAATACACCTTTCAACACCAAGAGGTGAGTATAAACGATATGCTCTACTGAGTTATCCGATATAGATACATATCATCTTCTTTTAATACGATATTAAGGTTCTTCTTAATTTTATTCTTCCTGTAAAAATTCGCGGAAGAAAGGCATGTCAAAAGCTATTACCCCTCGTCGGCGTTCGCCTATTATGCCTGCATCAATCAGACGGCGGCGATACTGAGCCGTTTGAGAAGACGACCACTCCAGCCGCTCTTGTATATCAGCAATTTTGCTATCGCCGTTATCGGGCAGCATCGCATTTAAGAAAGAGATGTCGGCTTCTGAGAGTTCCCGATAAGTTGATTCAAAGATGCGTGCGCGCATTTCTTCACGAGCAATTTTTATACCATTTTCGAAGTCTTCCGAGGAAATAGAGTTGTTGTCTGGATGCTCCTCCCATGAGCGAAATCCCACTAGCTGCAGCATAAAAGGAAATCCATCAATCGCCTCAGCTGCTTGTTGTATATCGGTACTGCTGGCGTTGCGCCCTCCTTCCGATATGGTTTTACGCAGTGCATCTTCTATCTCGTAATTATCTATGCGCCCTAAATGAACCATTTCGGCTCGCCGCAAAAAGGAAACTGTTTTATCGCTTGTAAGTGCAGATATGTTATTGGGCAATCCTGCCATAATTAATGCAACCTTTTTGCCTTCGCGCACAAAATGCTGATATATGGCAGCAAGTTGCACCATTTCATCAAGCGATACGTCCACTTCATCTACCGTAATCAGAAGACCCGAGTCTTGCGCTTCCAAAGAAGCTAATATATCGTCCATTCTAGATCTCCAGTTGTTAGGCTGGTCTTCGGAAGCGTTAAATTCAATGTCGAGCACTTGCGGAATGCCTATACTGCTTATACGGGTATTTGCTGAGGTTTTGAGAAGATGTGCAGCGCTTTTGCGTACACGGATTTCGATATCTTCCAACATTCCGGGCATGGCGGTTACGCTAGCAGTTATCCATCCTAATTGTTCGGCTTGTTCTGCTATCAATGCAAGAAGGGTTGTTTTGCCAGTTCCTCGTGCACCAGAGAATATTGTAGTAAGTTCTGGGCGACGCCGGCTGCTATTAAGCGCTTTTCCAATATTCTGAATAATAAAACGGCGACCTGCTAGATGTGCTGGTATTTCACCGAAAGTAGGAGTAAAGGGATTCTCCAATGCTGCCATAGATAACCTCTAAGTTTCTCTAAGTAGTTCTAAGTTCTTCTAAGTAATTCTAAGTTTCTCTAAGTAATAGTGCAAAGTCAATAACGATTTTGGGGAATTATTGATTGATGATTGAGCTCTGCTTTGGATGATAAACAAAGTGACATACTTTTCGCAATTAATTAAGTGTATTCTGGTGAGACTTGTTTTTACAGAAAGGGTGCAAAGGCGAAATGCACAAGGTTGTCATACAAGATGACTTTAGTTTGGCGAAGATTGCGCGAAGTGGGCAGTGTTTTCGCGTGCACGAAGTGGATGCGGGCTGGTGGCGCTTCATTGCGCAAGACCGCGTTTTGTACATTCGCCGCACAGAACAACCGCAACAATACAGTTTTGAAAAGCCCTACGCTGCTGGTGTTTACGAAGTAAGTGTGCCCCAGAAAGAATGGGATGAATTTTGGCATGAATATTTCGACATGGAACGCAACTACTGCGCCATTCGCCAGACCTGTGATGGGCATAGCGAATTTGTAGATACTGCTATGCGTTTTGGCGCAGGGCTTCGCGTGCTGAATCAGGATCCGTGGGAAATGCTGGTAACGTTCATCATTTCGCAGCGCAAAAGTATTCCTGCCATATCGCGCGCGGTAGAAGAGCTGTCGAAGCGTTTTGGCAGACCAATCTGCGATACCGAGCCGCTGTTCGCATTCCCTACATCGGCCGCTATTGCCGCCGCATCAGACGATGACCTGAAAGCATGCGGACTAGGTTATCGCGTTTCCTATGTGCGAAGTGCGGCAACTATGGTGGAATCTGGCGAACTTGACTTAGCCGCCTTAGCAGATTTTTCTGATGAAGATTTGTTCGCGGAACTTCAGCGCGTACATGGCGTAGGCAAAAAGGTAGCCAACTGCGTGTGCTTGTTTGGATACGGACGCAGTCAAATGGTTCCTGTCGATGTGTGGATAGAACGCGCCATAAACGATGAATGCGCCGGCTGCGACCCATTTGCGCAATTCGGCGCTAACGCAGGCATTATGCAACAATACGTGTTCTATTACATGACCAACCGATAAGGCTAGCGGCTCTGTTTTGCCGCAGAAACCTATTCAGCCGACTCCAAACTGCCAGCCGCCAATTCAAATGCAGCTTTCATCGTAGGATTTTTGCGCGTAAGTCGCTTTACGGTAAGACCCTCCAGCTTTTTGTTCGCCTGTTGCATATTGCGATCAGAGCTGGTCAGTTCATCCTTTATTTTCTCAAGCTTTTTAATAGTTGCGTCAATATCTTTTATGGCATCTTGGAATTTGCGACTAGCAAGTTCACAATTGCGCCCAAAACCGCTCTTAAAATCTTCCAGCGATTGTTCGAAGTTGGTCACATCTATGTTTTGCTGGCGTATTTCGGCAAGCTGGTGGCGGTAATCCATCGACTTTAGCGCAGCGTTTCGAATAAGCGTAATTAGCGGAATAAAGAATTGCGGGCGTATGACATACATTTTCTCAAATCCAGACGCATAGCTTACATCCACAATTCCGGTGTTGTAATAATCGCTATCGCGCTCTAACAGCGAAACCAGCACAGCATATTCGCAGCCTTTTTTATGCCTATCGCTATCTAACTTCTTGAAGTGGTCTTCGTTGCGCTTTTTATGAACCGAATCATCGGCTTCTGTTTTCATTTCGAACATTATCGACACAATTTCGTCGCCATTAGCATCCAATTCGCGATAAATATAATCGCCTTTGGTGCCTTCGCTCGCATCGTTATCTTTTCCGAATTGCGCACTTTGAAACCCGGTGGCGCGTAATTTGTTGAATTCGTTTTCGCAGTACTGCTCTAAGCTTTCGCCCAACATTTTTACTGTGGTTTCGGCGCGCATATGACGCATATCTTCTATTTCGCGTTCGCGCGTGGCAATTATTTCATCCTTAAGCTGAAGCTTCGATGCCAGCTCAAGTTCATGGGCAGCCGCCGCGCGCTCAGCTTCGGCACGTTCGCGCTCAATTTGCATTGCCAATTCGTCGCGCTCATGCTCTATTGCACGAGCCGCCTCTGCCGCAGCGTTTTGGGTCTGCTGAATAGCTAGTTGCTTCTGAGCTTCGGCTTGCGCTTCTTGCGCTTCCAGTTTTTGCGTCAATAAATCAATTTGCTGCTTGGCTTTTTGAATAGACAGCTGCTTTTGCATTTCGAATTGCTCTTGTTGCATTGCTGTTTGGCGCTCTATTTCTTGGCGAAATTCACTGTCGCGCACCTGTTTCAGTATTTCGGCATAACCGCTTTCGTCAACTGTGAATACTTCGCCGCATCGGGGGCATTTTATTTGATTCATGCAATGCGCCTTTCCAATCAAGTTTCCTTGATTGTCTCACAAAGTTCACCATCCGGCTTATTCATGTTGACATGTCCGTATATTCCCAAGTTGGAAAATATGCGACAAAATTCGTGCACGATGTCTAGATTTTTGAATATTGTGGAAATTCCCACACTTAAATCGTTGCCGAACGTACAAATAACAAAATTCAGATCGTTTGTTGAAGTAAGTACATTCACACTTTTTATGTGTCCGTCAGTGCATTCATCGAACGTTAGTTGCCCAAGATTTGAAACCGCACTAGTTATGTCGCGCGCAGACACGCGGGCGGCAAAATTTAGTACCCAGTCCTTCAAAAACAAAGGCGCTATATGCAAAAACGGGTTTTTCTCCAATGCTGTCATGCGATTCATGCGCCGTTCAAGTTGCTCTGGTTGCGCCGCTTCACTTAATTGTAGTTGTACTAGTTGTGCAACTTCTTCCAGAGGCTCTAATTCGTGGTGCGGCATATAGCTTATGGTAACTAAACCGAAAAAGTTGCGCATAGTGTCCGTTTCAAAAAACTGCCTCAAATCTACCGGAACCGTAAGGCGAATAGGTCGTTTCAAAGCATTGCTGGGCATAGTTGCGCGAATGGCATTTATGACCGCAGCTATCATGAGAGACGTAATGCTTACATCAAATTTGTGCGCCACTTCCAGCACTTCTGATGCTGAAAGATGATATTCCATGTAGGTAGGGTTATTCCGATCGCGCAGACCGCGTATGCGATAAGCGCGTCGCGTTGGCGTAGAGCCCGCTTTGTGCGGCTCGTAGTGTTTATGAAACCCATCCTCGTTGTATTGGGGGCTGTCGTAGCTGATATGCTTCATAGAAGCACACGATGCGCCGTATTGCTCTTCCACATACGACTGCACCAGCACGCGGAAGAAGCCAAGTGTGCCGCGCCCATCCGATATTATGTGCGAAACCTCTAAGTTGGCACGGTTGCGAAAATAGCTTACGCGAAACAATGTACTGTTAGGACCGGTATGCAACCTAAAGCACGCTGGAATACTTTCGGGCTGCACTTGCGGTATTGAAGCTGCTGGTTCTAAATGATGCCAAAAAGCGCCATTGCGCAGGCAAACGTTAAAGCCGGGAAACCGCTCTATGGTGTGCTCTAGTGCTTTTTGCAGCACCTCTGGGTTCACTTCATCGACAAATTCTGCCGAGAAGCGAAACACGGTTTGCCAAGGACCAGTAGATTCTGCCGAGTAGAATTTGCCTACGTTATCTAATTTGTATCGATTAGCTTTATCCATGCCGGTCTTCTTTCTGCGGGCAATTCGTCACCATCTAAAAAATGCTTCATTATGGTGTAGGTGTCACGCACCAAACTTATCGCAGCTGGATATAAGAAATACCCGTGTATTCCATCTATCATGCGGAAACATTCCACGGCATTTCCATCTTCGTGAAGACGCTCGGCATACACTTCGCCTTCATCGCGCAACGGGCAGAATTCTGCGGAAATGACCAGCGTTCGCGGCTGATTAGAAAGATCATCCGCAATAAGCGGCGCAAAATAGGGGCTTTCGAGGTCTTCTGGCTTGCTCAAATACATATTTATATAGCCAACTATTTCTTCCCGGGTCAGAAGGTACTCTTCGCCGTTTTCGCGCACGGAATTGAAAATGGTTGTTTCGCTGTGGTCGTCGTAAACCAGTGGGTAGAGCAGCATTTGTGTGCGCGGCAGAAATTCGCCGCGGTCGCGCGCCAAAAGCGACACAGCTGCTGCCAGATTTCCGCCCGCGCTATCACCAAAAATTACTATGTGCTCAGGATCTACATCGTAGAGCAGTTCTCCCGCGAAAAGCTGACGCGCTACCTCGTAGCAATCTTCCAAGGCGGTAGGAAATTTATATTCGGGAGAACGCCGATAATCAACCGCTAAAAGCCTTCGTTCTAACTTCAGCGCTGTGCGCATACAAGAATCGGTGTAGAAATCTACATCGCCGTTTGCCCAGCCTCCACCGTGGAAAAACAGAATAGTGCCGCGAAAATCGTCGTTCACGTGCAAACCATTACGCAGAGAAAAATCTATATCTAGCGGGGTGAATACCCGCAATGGTATGTCGTAACCATCTTTTGAAGTGGCTGTTATATTGTCAACGCGACACCGTGGGTCTACCACAGTAAGTTTCGATGTGGCATCTTCTGCAATGCGTTGCTGCTTGTAAGATTCCTGAATATTATTGCCCGCTTTTAGTCGAGTTATAGCTTTTGCGGCGGCTAAAATTGCTTTGTTCAATGGCATATTCCCGCCTTTCCTCAGTGTTACATACACGTAATAGACAGTGCCAATAATGTATGGATATAAAATAGCATCGAAATGGTTAAACATAGTTCTACGAAATCATTTCGCAACCGATTTGAATAGGAAATGAATATGGAAAATGGCAACAACCACCGTGTTTACGAGGATATAGAAGCCGAAGGGCACTTAATAGATTCGAATATTTTGTCGCGCATGATGAGCGGCATTGTAGAACTAGATGGCGAATATGAAGTGCTGTCGTTTCAGATTGGGCGCGGAAATGAGAATCCATCCACTATGACCATGCGCGTGTTCGGGCGCGATGGCAGCCACCTTACGGAAATGTTGCGCATGCTTCACGGTTTGGGTGTTGTGCCGGCGCATCCGGGCAATGTTTCCGTGGAACCCGCGCCAGCCGACGGCGTATTTCCGGAAGGCTTTTATTCCACAACCAACTTGGAAACGCAGGTGCGCATAGATGGCGCGTGGTATCCGGTTTGGGGAACCGAGATGGACTTAGGAATTTGCGTAGATACAGAAGCGCATCGCGCATGGGGCGTGCCTATTTCACAAGTGCGCAAAGGCGACGCAATAGCTGTGGGACAAGTGGGCATACGTGTTATGTCGCAAGAGCGTTTGCGCGAAAAAGAAGAATTTGAGTTTATGAATTCTACTGCCAGCAGCGAAAAGCCCAAAGGACAAATAATTCGCCAAGCTGCGGCGCTACTTCGCGAAGTTCGCGAATCTAATCAAGCGATAATTGCAGTAGTTGGACCTGCAGTTGTGCATACCGGTGCAGCCGAGCATTTAAAACGCCTTGTGCGCGCTGGTTATATAAACGTGTTGTTTGGTGGAAATGCCGTAGCTACGCACGATATTGAGTCGGCTCTGTATGGCACTTCGCTTGGCATTGATATGGCTACGGGCGTTTCTGTGCCGGGTGGGCATGAACATCATTTGCGCGCCATAAATCGCATTCGCGCTTGTGGGGGCATTCGTCAGGCGGTCGAGCAAGGCGTTTTAACCGATGGATTAATGCATTCACTTGTGGAAACGAATACGCCGTATATATTGGCGGGCTCTATTCGCGACGATGGTCCACTACCCGACGTTATAACCGACACTATGAAAGCGCAGGAAGCTATGCGCCCGTGGTGCCAAAAGGCCGGCGCATGTTTAATGATGTCTACCATGCTGCATTCAATTGCTACGGGAAATTTGCTGCCTGCAGCTGTTACTACTGTGTGTGTAGATATAAACCCTGCAGTGGTTACAAAGTTGTCAGATCGCGGCAGTTTCCAAACTATAGGCATAATTACCGACGTAGGTTTATTCCTGAAGCTTTTGGCAGACGAATTGAACTGCTAACGCGCTCCATCTGCGCTTTGTTGGTAATTCCTGCAAACCGAAGTGACAAAATAGCTACTCATCGGTGGTTATGAACACCACCATTATGCACATTAGCAACATGCCGACAATGTCGTACATTGTGAATGCGGTGCCCAACCAAAGCGCAGCCATTATAGTTGCGCTAACGGGTTCTATTGCGCCCAGCAAACTTCCCTTTACCGAGCCTACAATAGATACTCCGTGCAGATAGAAGCCATAGCCGCCGATGGTTCCAACAATTACAAGCCCCACTATAAAGACCAGCCATTCAAACGCGCCAAACCCTGAAAGCACGCTAACGGCGTTCATAGCGCCCGCGCTTTGAACTGCATATATGGGTATGGCGAAAATTGTGCCCAGAAACATGCCAAGCCCCACCACGACCACACTTCCAAATTGCTCGAACAGCCCAAATCGTTTTGGAACAAGAATGTAAAACGCAGTAGATAAGCCCGTGGCTATCCCCCATGCTAATCCAGCAGGATCTATGCTAAGTACATAAATGTTGCCCTGTGTAGCTATAAGAACAGTGGCAATTATGGCTATAACCAGCCCAATAAATTCTTTTACACGCGGCAGCTTATGCGTTGTTGTACATACGAACAGCATTACAAAAACGCTGCCTAGCATTTGAAGAACTGTGGCTGTACCTGCATTCGTTATTTGTACTGTTTGTGCATAACACAGTTGGTTTGCGTAAAGCGAAAATGCAAATAGCAGAATGCCTGCAATTGTTCGGCGGCTTGTAAATACGGCGCGCACGGTTGCGCGCTTGCGTATAAGCAGAAATGTAAAAAATAAACTGCCGCCCAATACTACGCGCATAAGCGTAACCAGTGTTGGTGGTGCGCCGCCTTCCGTGGTAAGAAATTGCACGCTGGTGCCAGATATGCCCCAAAGAGTTCCGCCCAGAAGCGTAAACGCTATGCCTGCCCACATTTTTCTCTGCGCGTTTTCCATGAATACATCATAAATTAGTTTGGCGAAATGTTTGGAATGCGCTGAAAATTAAGTGAGGTCTGCGGGAACTCTGACTGTTTGTGTTCTAGGGCTGCGTGTGTTTGCTAGTTCATGCGTCTGTATACGTCGCGGCGATGCCCTATTCGGAAAAGCTGTATTGTTATAGTGTCGCCATCTACTATGCCAAGCAGACGATATACCCCCACACGCCAGCGCCAACCGTTTTGAACTCCTTGTAGTTTTTTACAGCCGGAAAGTGCCTGAGGATTTGTGCTGCCTTCTAGCTGGTCTTTTATGAACGAGGCAATAATCTTTTGCGTTCTCTTGTCAAGTTTTGCAAGGTCTTTTTGTGCCTTACGAGTGAAATCAACTTTGTATCCCATTAGATTGCTATCTCCAAATCTGCAATAACTTTTTCAAATGGAATACGTTCACCATTGTCTTTTGCAATAGCCATTTTCAGATCGTAGGCATCCATCTCGTCTTCCAGACGCTCTAATGTCCACTGGCGAACCTGTGCAGAGAAGCTATTCCCGTTTAGCTGGGCAAATGTGTTAATCCATTCTTTTTCGTCTTGTTCGAAGCGGATGGCGGAAGCTGTCATAGCCATAATCTGTCTCGCTTTCATACGTTGAATCTATAATACGTATACATTGTATACGTATTATAGCAAGCTTGCCTGTCCCCCGCCACATCTAAGCAGCGCAAAGCTAGAAATTATCTGGAAGTTTTACTGAAACAGTAGCCCCGTCTTCGCGCTTGAATGTGGGGTTTAGTCGCACCGTGCGCTTGATTTGCCCAAATTCTGATGCGTGTTCGCTTATAAATTGCCTAGCATCTGCCAAATTCACATGACAATAACCGCCGGGATTTTTGCGCAAATACTCTTGATGGTAATCTTCAGCTGGAAAAAACGACTGTAATTGTTGGGCTTCCACTACTATTGGCGCTTCAAAATGCTGCTGAAGTTCCTCTAACGCTTCGGAAACCACGCGGCAATCGGCACTATCTGTCCAGTAAATTCCCGTTCTGTACTGCGTTCCAGAATCGTTTCCTTGCCGATTCAAACTTGTGGGGTCTATCGTGCGCAAAAATGCTTGCAGAAGCAATCGGAGACTTATCACATTCGGGTCAAATTCTACACGCACGCATTCGGCAGCATTTGTGTCGCCCGTACATACTTCTTCGTAAGTTGGCGCTTCAGTTGTGGCATTTGCATATCCTGTTTCTGTAGCTAAAACACCGGGCAGCTTATCAATGTAGGCTTGTGTACCCCAAAAGCATCCGCCCGCTAGGTATATTTCCTTAACCATGTCGAATTCCCCTTTCGAAATCAACTTAAGGCTATTGTGTTACTTCTAAATGCGTTGCGCCCAAAAAAGTACAAACTGTTTAACAAAAGATGAAATGCAAACTTTAGACATACGTGTTTTCAAGAAGCACTATTTCTGCACCACGTTTTGTGGGCAGCCATATATTTAAGTCAACCTGAGTAGGAATACCCGGTATATTGCCCGCATTCGTGTACTGCCATATGGTGAAATCAAGCGGTGCTGTGGGAATTTCTGTGTCGTATTCCGCAAGCCAAACTGGAAACGTATCGCGCACTTGCCGACTTAGCTTCTTTAAGTCGCGCTGGTTGCCGTATAGAAGCGGTTCATATCCGGCAGCTGATATCGCTTCGCAGAATGCAGCTGCATTTTCTGACAGCTGTTCATCCGACAAATTATTTGCGCGGGCACCATCAATATTTACCGCTTCATGGTCGTATGCTATTGCTTGAAATTTTGCACCGCCGGTTTCGGCAATATGCATTTGTTCAAGCGCAAATTCTGCTTCTTCCCGCGCTTCGTCCGCAGTTATGGCTTGCGAAAAGAAATACCCCGACGTGGGAATCTTCGCTTGCTGCGCACCGCGACAATTTGCCAGAAATTCTTTATCTACCTTTAATGCTCCTGCAGTAGACCCACGATTCCCAATGCGTATAAATGCGAATTGCACTCCGGCAAGCTGCACCTGACTCCAGTCAATTGTTTTCTGGTGTTCGGAAACATCTATGCCCCAGTGCGACAGCAGCACCCCATTCTCGCTGTATTCCAGCCTCTCGCCATTGCGCACAAGACCGTTCCAGTCGTATGGACTCATGTATACATTTTCGCGAATAATAGATGGGCGGTTTTTGCTGCATCCAGTCATACACGCAACAGCCATAGCTCCCATGGCTATTATGGCTGCGCGCCTTGTCATTAGATGGCGGCTGGGCGCATTTCTTGTAGGTTTATTGCATTTATATTTGTGCATGTATTTTGCAAATCGGCTTTCAAACGTATTGTCGTATAAATTATGCCAAAATATGCTTAAAACATACGCAATAAGTTTGTTTCTAATATTTCTAATATATAAGCAAGTTCGATATAGTTTTGTTAAGAAGTGCTGAGAAGTGAATTCAAATATGTAGCAAAGGGGCGCACATGATTTGCAACGATTTTCTTGGTGATAAAGTTGGACGCTTGGGTTTTGGTGCTATGCGGCTGCCCGTGATTGATGGCGATCAGGCAAATATTGACCAATCGCAGCTAGATCAGATGGTGGATGCAGCGTTTGAAGCTGGAATTAATTATTTCGACACGGCGTATCCCTACCATGGGAACACATCAGAGCAGGCGCTTGGGAAATCGCTGGCGCGTTACCCGCGCAATAGCTTTTACTTGGCTACAAAATATCCTGGGCATCAAATTTTGAGCACTTACGACCCGGCGGTAATATTTGAAGAACAGCTGCAAAAATGCGGAGTTGAATATTTCGATTTCTATCTGCTACACAACGTGTGTGAAAATTCGATAGATATTTACACCGATGAAAAATGGGGAATTGTTGACTATTTTATTGAGCAGAAGCGGCTGGGCAGAATTCGCCACTTAGGGTTTTCTAGCCATGGACGACCTGACAATTTGGCTGCGTTTTTAGACTATGGCGCGCGCAAATACGTTGAACTTGTTAAGTGCGATTCGAAGACAGCAGCGCTGTTTGTTGGTCGAAATGTTATGGAATTTTGCCAGATACAGCTGAATTATTTGGATTGGACGCTGCAGCGTGCATCCGAGAAATGCGCCATGCTTGAAAGCGCGGGAATTCCTGTTGTTGCGATGGAGCCATTGCGCGGCGGAAGACTGGTAGATTGGCAAGATGAACAACTTAACGTCGTGCAGGCTGATCGTTCAAACAGAAGCCCTATAGAGTGGTCGTTTCGCTGGCTTCAAAATATAGCGAATGTGAAAGTAGTGCTAAGCGGCATGTCGAACCTTAATCAAGTGCACGAAAATTGCGGCTACTTTGCCGAGGCTGCGGCGCTTACGCAAGCGGAAACTGCAATGCTGGCAGATGTAGCTGAAACGCTTAAAGGTGGCGTGCCATGTACCGCCTGTCGTTACTGCACGGCTAGTTGTCCGCAGCAAATAGATATTCCGGTTATGTTGGCAACGTACAACGATCTTCAATTTGCCAGCAATTTCACTATATCTATGCAAATGGATGCTGTGCCTGAGGGTCAGCGCGCTAGAGATTGCATTGATTGCAGGGCGTGTAGTCGCATATGTCCGCAGCTAATAAACATTCCAGAAGTGCTTTCGGAATTAGCGGGCGCACTAGAGACGATGCCAAGCTGGGCAGAAATGTGTCGCCAGCGTGAAGAGGCTGCCAAGAAAGCCCGCTTAAGAGATTAAATGCGTAACTCGCTTAGCGCTGCGCCGCATATTTGTGCCACTGACTTAAAATAGCCAGCAAATAGACTGTTTTATAAGCCATTACCATCTAAAACTCGGAAAAGGAGATGAAGCATGGCTGTTACGGTTTCTACTTTTCAAGAAATGAAGAGGGCTGGCAAGAAAATTTCTATGCTTACCGCCTACGACTACACTACGGCGCATCTAGTTGACGAAGCCGGTGTGGATTCCATTTTGGTAGGCGATTCGCTGGGAAATGTGATGCTTGGGCTTGGCGACACAATACCGGTTACTATGGATGACATGGTGCGTCACACAGCCGCGGTAACGCGCGGCGCAAAAAATGCGCTTGTTATAGCCGACATGCCGTTTATGTCTTACGAAACTTCCGCATACGATGCGGTGGTAAACGCAGGTCGCCTTGTAAAAGAGGGGCGCGCAAACGCCGTGAAACTTGAAGGTGGCACCGGAATGGCAGATCGCATACAAGCCATAGTGCGGGCAAAAATTCCCGTGTGCGCACATATCGGTCTTACTCCTCAGGGCATAAACGCTGTTGGCGGGTTCAAAGTTCAGGGCAAAACTACAAGCGGCGTAAAAAAGTTACTAGAGGATGCGCACGCGGTACAAAATGCCGGCGCATTCGCCGTAGTAATAGAAGCTGTGCCGGCTGAGGTGGCAGCGCTAATTACACGCCAGCTATCCATTCCCACCATAGGCATAGGGGCTGGTGCTCAGTGCAGCGGGCAAGTGCTAGTCAACCAAGATATGTTAGGCATGTTCGACGATTTCACGCCAAAATTTGTGCGGCGCTTTGCTGAAGTTGGCGCGTTGATGAAGCAAGCTTATCGTGAATACGACGAATGCGTAAAAAGCGGCGAATTTCCTACAAAAGAACATTGCTATGCCACACCTGCTGGCGTGCTAGATGAATTGGGCGAACTGTAGCAAAGAAGGGAGACATCATGCGTATTGTTAGTTCTATCGCAGAAGTAAAAGATGCGGTGGCACAGTGGAGAACTTCTGGGCATACAGTTGCACTAGTACCAACTATGGGATACTTACATGCGGGGCACGAAAGCTTAATGGACGCGGCACGCGCTGCATGCGGCAAAGTGGTGGTGTCGGTTTTTGTAAACCCCATACAATTTGGTCCGAATGAAGATTACGACAGCTATCCGCGCGATTTAGACCACGATGCTGCCATATGCGAAACGCATGGGGTAGATCTAATATTTCACCCCGAGGTTCAAGAAATGTATCCAGAAGGGTTCGCTACGTATGTGTCGGCGGATGCGCTAGCAGAAACGCTGTGTGGCGCGTCGCGTCCGGGACATTTCCGCGGAGTTTGCACGGTGGTTAACAAGCTGTTCAACATTGTGCAACCCAATATGGCATTCTTCGGTCAGAAAGATGCGCAGCAGCTAGCCATAATAAAGCGCATGGTGCGCGATTTGAACATGAACGTGCAAGTTGTAGGTTGTCCAATAGTGCGCGAAGAGGACGGTTTGGCGAAAAGCTCGCGAAACACCTATCTGTCAACTGAAGAGCGCCAAGCAGCACTTGTACTTTCGCGTGCCGTGAAAAAGGGATACGCCGCCGTGGAAGCCGGAGAGCGCAACGCGGCGAAACTGAAGCAGCTGATGTCAGATGTTTTGAGCGCTGAACCGCTTGCTCGCATAGATTATCTTGAGGTGGTAGACGGTCTTACCATGCAGCCAATTGATACTATTAATGAATCGGTGTTAGTGGCTATGGCGGTCTATATAGGCAATACAAGGCTTATAGACAATTTCATTTTCGAGGAGTAGCAGTTGCTTATACACGTGCTAAAAAGTAAGATTCACCGCGCTACTGTAACGCAAGCCGAGCTAGATTATGTAGGCTCAATAACGATAGATGCTTCGCTGGCAGAAGCTGCTGGCATCGTTGAATACGAGAAGGTGCAAGTAGCTAATGTGGACAACGGCAATCGCTTCGAAACATATGTAATATTCGGCGAAGCTGAAAGCGGCATAATTTGTTTGAACGGCGCGGCGGCGCATTGTGCATGCGTGGGAGACAAAATAATAATAATGGCATATGCCGAGATGACCTTAGAGGAACACAACGACCCCGCGAATGCGCCCCATGTGGTGTTTGTCGATAGCGAAAATCGTATTGTTAAGCATGCACGCTATGAACTTCATGGTCGGCTAGATTAAATATTACATCACTACAACACCAAGCACAGAAAGCGCAGTTACAAGAACGGGAATTGAAATTATTGCAAGTACGGTGGTTACGAACGTTCCTTGTGCCATGGTTTTGGAATCGCCGCCGTATTGATAGCAAAGCATTGTACCGTTTGTTGCCACTGGCATTCCGGAAATTACAACAACTACAGCAAGCAATAGTGGATCGCTTACGAAGAAGTGGAATACGAACCATATGCACAGTGGGTTCACAATTAGCCTAAACAGCGATGCTACCCATAAACGGAACCCACCTATTAGGTCGCGCACGGGCATGTTTGCAAGCGACGAGCCAATTATCAACAGCGCTGCCGGCGTGGTTAGCGATCCAAGTGTTTCAAGCGAGTCACCCAAAACCGGAACAGCGTGAATGTTCAGAAGCGTGCATATAATTGCTATTACGCAAGACGCAATTGCGGGCGATAGAAATGTGCGCCATGTGGTGTTTGATTTCTGCGAATTATTGTTGTCTTGCGTTAGAAACCAAATTCCCATTGTGAAAACTAAAAAGTTGAACGGCAGATTGAAAACCGCCGCGTAAATAAGCGCTTGCTTCCCAAATATGGCAGAAAGCACTGGAAAGCCAATAAATCCAACATTGCCAAATGTAAGCATGAATTTAAAAACGCCGCGGTGCCCTATAGATATTCGCATAATCGCAGTTAGGGCATACGCAATAACTATTATTACGGCGTAACTAGCGCACGACAAAAGAAATGTTAGCAGGATATTCTCTAAGCTGGGCAGTTCTTCTGCGGTTAGGACGGAACCTAGAATCATAGCAGGCAAGGCCAAGTTGATGATTACTTTCGATAAGGATTTGTCGAAAGTGTCGTTCATAAGGTTTAATTTTTTGGCTGCATACCCCACGCCTACAATGGCGAAAAGGGTAACCATGTTGCCGAATATTTCTAATATGCCACTATCCATAGAAAACATATTAGTCGAAAACCTATTTAGGAAACAGGTTACTTATAGCGTTATAAGCAAAGCCAACTTTACTTATAGTGCCAAGATTGGGTTGCTTTTTCTAGTTGCTCTAGTCGCCGAACATTTTGCGCTCGGAAATTATGTTCTTCGGTTTGCCCTGAAGCCACCTATCCATTTCGCTTAGCTGATTTCTGCGCCATTGTTCGCTAGATGCCAATTTGTCGGCATAAGCTGCAAGGTCAACTAACAGACGCTTGTAGTCGCCATTAAATTTACTTGTAAGATCTGCCTTAAATAGCGGGAACACTTCGCTTTTTGAATCAAGGTAAACATCTTCGTGGTGAAATGCCAGCCATGCGCACAAAACATCTTCCATAGTTATATCTTTAGTGTCTGCAATCTTGTCTTCTAATGGCAGCCAATAATTTTCGTACAAAGCCAGCGCCTCGTCGCCAGTTTTGTTGGAAGTTCCAAGCAAAATAGTATTGCGAACTAAGTCTTCAATAGCTAGCCGCTTCCCTTTAGAGTTCAGGCTCTCGAACACTTCTTGCGGGGAATCTTCGCTGGTAAGTTCAATAGCTATAATTTGCAGCAAGTTGCAGCCGCGCCAGAATGTGTTTTCGTCAAAGTCTGGTTGCAGCATTTTATTGCGAAATAGGTCCAAGTTTTCAACTAAACGAGTGGCTATGTCTTCTGGCTCGCTTTGCACTCCAAGCAAATATGCAAGCATATCCTCATCTATTGACGTTAAAAGTAATTTCGGTTGAGCACCGTTGTCGCAAAGCAAAAAGCGCTTTGTTAGTTGCTGGGCGCGTTGCGCTTGGGCATCGCCTTGGGTTTTCAGGTACTCGACAAACGCCATTAACATTAGCGTTAATGTTGTAATGCGCTGCTGACCATCAATTACTTGCAGTTTGCTTATTTTGTCAGGCGAATTGTCGGGAGTTGAATACAGAAAAGTGCCAACGAAATGCGCATTGTCTGTAGCGCCTGCATGCATTACATCAGCTATCAAATCTTCGCACTCTCGGGCTGTCCAAGAATATACACGCTGAAATGCGGGCACACTGAATTGCACATTTGGGCGACCAACTATATCAAGAAATTGCATCTCTTGGGCTTTCATAAACTATTCTCCCTTGACTTCGATACCGTAATGCTGCGAATAGAAATCGCGACTTTGCTGGCTAGATGGCGCAAGCGGTCTGTCAGAAACCAAGGTCTTCCTGCCAATTTTTGCCCAATTAGAACTGCGGTATTTTTTAACGGCGTGATATCTATAGTTTTCAGCCCACACTATGCAAAAACTTAGCAATTCTTCCATAAGGTCTTCGCTGGTACCGTCGTATTCATTAACAAAGTACTGTTTGAAATCGTTAAAAGATTCAGAATCGTTTTTAGCTTTTGGCGTTTTGCAGCGTATTACAGTCCATGCTCGCAGCGCATTATTCAGGCGCAAAGAGCCGGGATCATCTCCAAAAAGCCCCTGAATTGGCTCCCAGTAATTAACATACAGCCTTTTTTGTTCTTCTTCGCTTTCCGCTAATAACAAGTAATTTCTTGCCATGTCGGCGGCAACTAAAGGCACGCCTTTTGAGTTAAACGATTCAAATATAGACTGCGCGTTATCTCCGTCTTCAAGTTCTACAACAACCACTTCAAAGCTGTTAAGCCCTTTCCAAAAAGATAGTGGGTCGAAATCTGCAGCCGCCATCTTGACTGCAAAGAAAGTTTTGTTGGCTATAGCATTGTGGCGCTGTTCTGCGGAATCTTCGCTATCTATTGATTGCTGGCTTTTGTCGGCGTTTAGTGCACGCAGAAATTCCGCTTCATCGCACTTAGACGGCTGAACCTTTATGCCGCCGTTTGAGCGCAGATATGTTTGTGTAATATAGGCGCTGTTCAAATCAGTGTCCGCAAAGTTGGCGGCATCCACGCGTTCAGCCAACGCAGCCAACAATAAAAGTGAAGTTAGGGTTCGCTGTTGCCCGTCGATAAGAGATAAAGTAGTTTCTTCATCGATGCAATCTTTTCTATAGAACACAGCTCCGAAAAAATGTGATTTATTTTCATGAGCGCTTCGCTCAATGTCGTTCCAGAATATTTCGCACTGCCATTGCTCCCAAGAGTATGGTCTTTGGAATAGCGGTATAGAAAACTTTGCTCCGTCGGCTGCTAAGAAATCCAGTAGTTTCTTTGTTTCAACATGCATAGTTTTCACCTCCTGTAATCTTCTGAAAAAAGACTACAGAGATGTGCGTAGCGATTTCGTACAAATAAGGCAAATGTGTACAGTTTCAGAAGTTACGCGTCGCGTTCACGCCGCCTCGTATGTAAGTATCCAGCAATTTTTGAATTTGCTGCCAGTCGCTATCTAGCGTTTTGTCCATGGCGACGGTGTAGCACCCGCTCATTTGGAATCGGAACAAAGCACGCTTCGCCTTCGCGGTGAATTTGGCGTTATCGGAATTGTTAGCCTCTTCGGGGCAATTATACGAATACATAATGTCAAGAATTGTTGGCAGGAAAGATGGGTCGCGCACCAATGCATCATATTTGCCCGCGTCGCGTATTGCCACACAAAATGGACGGTATCCATCGGCATTGGGTTGACATTCGCCACAATGCAGTTGCGTTCCTAGCGATCGCAGTCCTTTGCAAAAATCCGCTACAGCATCGTCGAAGATTTCTCGCGTGTTTGCATAGTGACTGTAAAGAGTAGACCGACTAACCGACGCACCTGCCGCTAATTCCGACATAGTAATGTCGTCTAGTTGTTTTTCACCCAGCAGCGAAAGCAAGGAATTCTTTATGGCTTCGCGGCTTCGTTCGCTACGTATAGTCAAGTGGCGCTTTCCTTAGATTGGTTTTTCGTACATGTTGTACGATTATAAGCTCTAGGCGTGCCGCTGGATTGCAATTTTCTTAACGAATCTAATAAAAAGCTCTGTTAATTCGTCGCTTTTCCATAATAATCATAACAATTCCCCCAAGAGAAACAGCAAACGCCAGATACGCAGGAATCGCAATTTCTAAGACAGTAATGCCACTTTGCCAGTTAAGAAGCAGAACTAAGGAAAACCATAAAGCTACATCTATTGCAACGAGAACAAAACCTACATTAGCGATGCGTGTATCTTCAATTGTGAGTGTTTTTGAATATAGCTTCATGAGGATAATAATAAGACCTAAAACGATAATAATAATTGCTATATAGGCTAATAGAGTGGCTATTCCAACAAAGCCAAATGCTAGATCCCGCGATTGAATAAGATTAGAAAAAAGGTTATCAGTAGAAAAGAAAGTGGAATAAAACTGAAATACCGTGAAAGAAACCTGCAGATTATTTTCAGAAAGAGAACTAACTATATAGTTCAAATCGGACAGCGCTGGTATTCGAATCCAAGCAAAGAAACTAGTTGTAATAATACCTAAAAGGCATGCAATAAGGACAAATGTTCCATGTGAACTAATAGCATTATATGGTGCCAATTTTGTCTTACATTCTGGGCAGACGCTTTTCCAGATACTGTTCTTGTTACCACATTTTGGACAGGGTTTTGTAGGGGCAACGTATGTGGTTGATGCTATATTGCTCTCTAGTGATGCAATGAAATGGGTGCTGCCACATGAAGGGCACTGACTACATTCCTGCTGTAGTAATTGTTTGCACTCGGCACAATACATCTTTCCTCTCCTTCATTTGAGCGTGCTCTTGACACGACAGCGAATGGTTACTAAGGAATTGGGAGCTGATTGCTTGGCAAGAAGAAGAGCGCCCACCCCTCGTCGCCAAACGTTAAAAGTCTTAGCAGCGCAGAATGCACTCAAGAACCTTTTAAGAGCAGGTGCTCTTCAACCTAGGTTCTTGAAAGTCAATAGACAAACAAGCTAAGACTATGGTGAATCTCTGCAGAGACTCTATAACGTTTGGCAATTCGGAAGTATATCATGAGAGGAAGAAATAAAGAGCGATAGGTGTTAGGGTGTTTTGGTTACGTGCTGAATTGTTTAAGTCCATAACTTCGAGTGTTTTATATTGCATCACGAAAATATGTATAATTTCGTGGTGAATATCACATAATTTTGTATAATTTCGTGATTACGTCAAAGATCTAAGGAAAGATAACGATACTTATGGAACGTCAAATTATGGCAAAGCTTCTCGAATGGAAGAACTCTGCGCATCGCAAACCCTTACTTCTGCGTGGTGCTCGTCAGGTAGGAAAAACGTGGGTTCTTACGGAATTTGGACGTTCATCATATGAAAATCTTGCCTATTTCAATTTTGACTTAAATCAAGAATTCTCTCAATTTTTCAAAACTACAAAAGAGCCCAAACGAATTCTCGAAAATCTTACAGCTGCTAGCGCACAACCTATATTGCCAGGCAAGACACTAATTGTGTTCGACGAAATTCAAGCGTGCCCTGAAGCAATTGCGGCGCTTAAATATTTCTGCGAACTTGCTCCGGAATATCATGTTGCTTGTGCGGGGTCGCTTTTGGGTCTTGCTCTATCTCATCCGACATCATTTCCTGTTGGAAAAGTTAACGTACTTAATATGTATCCACTAACATTTGAGGAATTTCTTGAAGCAAATGGGGATACTTTACTTGTTAACTACTTACACAACTTTGAACGTTTAGAACCAGTTCCTGAAGCTTTTTTCAATCCGTTATACGAGAAGTTGCGCATCTATCTTTTAATAGGAGGAATGCCAGAGGCAGTTTTAAGCTGGATTGAAGAAAAAAGCGTTAATGGATTGCAAGAAATTTTAAGCGATTTGCTTAATCTTTATTCTCTCGATTTTCAGAAGCACGCTTCTTTAGCGCTTTTTCCGAAAATAGATCTTGTTTGGAAATCTATTCCGTCGCAGCTTGCACGTGAGAACAAGAAATTTTTATATTCGCTAGTGCGAAAAAGCGCGCGGGCACGCGAGTATGAAGACGCTGTACAGTGGCTTGTTAATGCTGATTTGTTGAAAAAAGTATCCCGTAGCTCAAAGCCCGGATTACCGCTATCGGCTTATGATGAATTGCAAGCTTACAAACTCTATATGCTTGATGTGGGATTGCTGAGGCGATTTTGTTCGCTGGCGCCCTCAGCCATTACTGAAGGCGATCGGCTATTTACAGAATTCAAAGGGGCTCTTGCTGAAAACTTCATATTGCAGGAACTGTTACCCCAATTTGACGGGATGCCTCGCTATTGGGCAGTCGATAATCCGCATTACGAGGTTGACTTCCTAATTCAGCATGAAAATATCGTTGTGCCGATTGAAGTGAAAGCGGGCAAGAATGTTAAGGCGAAAAGTCTTCAGAAATATCGGGGAAAGTATACAGAAAATACTCCGCTTGCAGTAAGGTTCTCTTTGCGTAATCTTTCATTTGATAACGGACTTCTAAATGTTCCTTTATTTATGGCAGGGCAGCTTAGTCGGTTGCTAGCAATGTGTAGTGTTTCTTAATTTCTACGATGCGGTCAGGATGCCTGGGTCGGGGTAAAGTTAATGGCGCTATTCATTATAATATACGATTAGTACGCACAGTACGCACTGTGTTTATTGATTTAAAAGCTATCTAAGCGTTACCAGAGTCTTCAGTTTTAGCAGAACCGATTAATGGATTGCACCTCCCGTTGCGAAAGCCGCGAAGGGCGGAACGCATGAAGCTACGAAAAAGCAGCATTGAGTACATCTATGCGCCGAGAGCAATATCGGTTAATAAACTTTACCCTCTTATACAAATACCTCTTTCAAATTTAGAACCGTTTCTCAGCAGCCTACTCCCCGTCTGCGATGACGAGGACATGAAATGGCAAGTCTGGAGGATAGTGAAAAGATTGCGGTGCTTGCTGCGCAGTTGTTCGCGAGACTTTTCTCGCCAAAACAATACTTGCGTGGCGGCACCGCGCCGTTTCACTAGAGAAGAGGCCTGGAATGGAGGTCAGGTCGGATGGGAGGTTTCTATGGAAGAAAGAGTTGTGTACGGGTACGCCCGCGTATCGTCGAAGGACCAGAACTTGGACCGGCAATTCGACGCGCTTGCAGCATTTGGGGTGATGCCAGAGAGAGTGTTTGCAGATAAGGCTAGCGGCAAAAACTTCGAGCGCCCCGAATACCGCAGCCTTATGACAACTCTGTGTGAAGGTGATGTTCTCGTTGTAAAGAGCATCGACCGACTCGGGCGCAACTACGAGGAAATACTAAGCGAGTGGCGCACTATCACCAAGGAAAAGGGTGTGGGTGTCGTGGTTTTAGACATGCCCCTGCTTGATACCCGCGCGACGCAGGAAAGCATAACGGGCGTGTTTATTGCCGACATTGTTCTTCAGCTTTTAAGCTACGTTGCGCAGGTCGAGCGCGAGAATATACGCCAGCGTCAGGCTGAGGGAATAGCGGCGGCGCACGCTCGTGGGGTCAAGTTCGGCAGACCGAAAAAGAAGCGACCCGCATGCTACGAGGACACTAAGCAGTCTTATTTGAGCGGGCATATCACCCGGCGAGAGGCTGCCAACCGCCTCAAAATATGCGCGACGACATTTGATAGATGGTTGAAGTCCGACGGGAAAGAAAGTTTCAAATAGCTTTGTTTACGCAGGTGAGAAGGATATTTTGAGACTCGCAAAAAGCACACTTTTTTACGCAACAATAATTATCGTATTATAAATCTCCTCCCTCCCATACAACACCCGGAAAACTGACTTTTTATTAAATCAAAAGGTCCTTTCGCGACGACCTCGCAAAAAGTGTACTTTTTGGTGACACTCGTGCGTGGAGAAGCCTCCACGTTTCTGGATGTTGCCTTGGTTAGAGGGAGGTGAGCCGATTTGGCAGCAGTTAAGGCCGTCGCTGCCGAGAGGCTTCTGAGTGGCGTTCATGCAGGCGATAGTCTGCGCGGACGTGCACGCTGGTACCTCGTACACGTACCTGAAGGACTCGAGGCATCTACGTGCGAAAAGGTGCGCGGCGTCGTCGCGCCCGAGTTGCTCGACGACGCCTTTGTAATATGTAAGGAACGCTGGTTCAAGCGCGGTGGCGTTTGGCGTTTAGAATCCTCGCCGATATATAGTGGCTATTTCTTTGCCGTATCGCGCGACGGACGTGCGCTGGCGCGTTCCCTTTCCCGCCTGAGTTTTCCTGCCGAAGTTGCCGGCGCGCGCAGTATGCGCCCGACACCGCTATCGATAGAAGCCCAAGCGTGGTTCGAGTCTGCCTTAGACGACAAGCGAATCCTGCGCAACAGTACTGCAGTAATAGCGAATGGGCAGTTGCGCGTGCAGAGCGGTCCTCTGGTAGGTCAGGAAGCGCGCGTTAGCAAGATTGACCGTCACAAGCGCTGCTGTGTGGTGCGAGTGGGCGATGGCGGACGCGGGTTCACCGAGTTCATGCCTATGGAAGTTCCCTTCAAGAGTTAGGGCAACTGGCATGTGGTTCGCGATAAATGTGAAACAGGGCTGCGAGCAAGAGGCGCTATCACTCTTGCGGGGTACCGCCGCAGCTGATGGTCTTCAAGAGCTGTTCGTACCGAGCGCAGTAACACGCACGGTACGCGGCGGAAAAATAGTCGAGAGCGCAGAGCCCCTAATCCCCGGTGTTGTTGTAGCTGTGGCACCCGGCAGACACGAGGTGCGAGCCGCTTTACGACACGCTCGCGGTGTTAACGAGGTGCTTACTTCCCGACCCGGTGCCGCACAGATGGCAGATGCTGAGGTTGCGCTTATAGATGCACTGACGCGCCCGGGATGCCGTGTTGTTGGCTTCTCGGAAGGATTTGTCGGGAAGGGCGGCGAAGTTACGGTAATAAACGGACCGCTTTGCGGACACGAAGATTTAATCCGTCGCGTAAGCCATCGCGGCAAGCGCGCCTATGTGCGCATGAGCGTAGCAGGACATGAGGTGGAAGCCCGTATGGGTCTGCGCGTTACGCGCCAGCGCGAAGGTGCCGCAATGGCGAAGGCGGGGTCGCGGGCTAATGCGCAAACTTTAGCGCCGCAGATTGCTGTAGCGGCAACCACCTGAGGCGAAGCTGGCGTATGCCAGCTTCCTACGGCGGGAGCGCGGGTGTGCCTCCGCCGTAGGAAGCTGCTTTTTCGGCAGCAGCCTCAAAACTACATACTCCCGGGAAGCCTTACGAGCAGCTCCTACCATAGAGGGCTTGCAAGTGCGGGAACGATACGTTTGACCAAACAGGTCTAGGCGACCATAGCGAAGCTATGTTCGTTGAAGACCCCTGAAACCTTTGAAGGAAGGAATGGCGAAGCTATGCCCCATTTCGACTGGTATGCGGTGCAGGTTATGTCTGGGCAAGAGCGCAAGATGATACAGTTTATCGAAACTGCGTGTGCTGAAGCTGGCGAAGAATCTGCCGACTTACAGGAGCCACTTGTACTAGATGAATGCTTCGTGCCCCGCTACCGTACACAAAAGAAGATGTATGGCGAATGGCGAAATGTGGAGCGAGCCCTGATGCCGGGCTATCTTATAGCTGCAGTTAATGATCCTGTTCAGCTGGCGCAGCGCTTGCGTCGCGTGAATGATTTTTGCCGAGTGGTTAAGAGTGGTCAGACGTATGTTCCTTTGAATGCTTACGAGCGCACATGGCTGGAAGCCCATACCAGCCGCGGCGACCGCGTGGTTCCAATGAGCTTTGGTCGCAAAGTGGGCGATATGCTGGAGGTGACGCAAGGTCCGCTTAAGGGTTACGAAGGGCGCATTACGAAAGTGAAGCGCTCCGACAGCCTAGCGCTGTTGGAGTTTCATGTGGGTTCTATAAGGATAAAAACCACCGTAGGGCTGGGTATTCTTCCGGAGTAATGGCGAGAAGCAATAAAGAAAAGATTGCAAGAAGCTTTTGATAATCAAATAGATAACGCAGCAGCGGCAGAATTGCTTGCGAAACCAACGTGTGCAAATGCTGGCGCCGACACCAACGTTCGCACCCAACCCCTACCATACCGCTTCATAAAGCGCACATTCGATATTGTGTTTAGCAGTGCAGTTATAGTGGTTGGGTTTATACCAGCACTAATACTTTCAATCTTTATAGCAAAAGATACAAAAGCAAGCCCAATATATTTACAAATTCGTATGGGCAAAGATAAAAAGCCTTTCAAGATATATAAGTTTAGAAGCATGGTATACGACTCAGATAATGTAGAGAAATACCTAAATGAAGAACAACTTATAGAGTGGATGCGAGAGAGAAAAGTAGAAGATGATCCTCGCATTACAAAGCTAGGTAGCTTTATTAGGAAAACATCAATTGATGAGATTCCTCAATTTATAAATGTGTTAGTAGGACAAATGAGTGTAGTAGGTCCGCGTCCTATTACGGAAGATGAACTAATACATTTCAAATACGATGCAGACAAACTACTAAGTATGCGCCCGGGTATTACTGGGTGGTGGCAAACACAAAGCAGAAATGATTCAAGCTTTGATACCGGAGAGCGCCAAGCACTCGAGCTTTACTACATTGACAACGCCTCTGTCAGGCTAGATATGCGAATAGCTGTAAGCACCCTGAAAACTATGAGAGATGGAACTGGTTCTTGAGTTCAGCTAATCCGGACATCAAGATTGTAGTTGCATCGCATAAACCTTACTGGATGCCAAGTGATCCTATGTATATACCAGTTCAAGTAGGAGCTGCTGGTAAAGAAACAATACCGGGGTTTCAAAGAGATGATGAAGGCGAAAACATCTCGGACAAAAATCCAAGATACAGCGAACTGACTGCTCTTTACTGGGCATGGAAGAATTTAGATGCTGACTACATAGGTCTTGCTCACTACCGTAGGCACTTTGCAGGCAAAGGCGAACGCGGAGTACTTACCTATGAAGAAGCAAAAGAACTTATAGCAAAGTCTCCAGTAGTTCTGCCAAAGAAGCGCCACTATGTAATAGAGACAGTAAAATCCCACTACGACCACACGATGGATGACACCCATATGGACATCCTACGCAACATCCTTGAGGATAAGTCTCCTGAGATACTTCCAGCATTTGATGCGCACATGCGCTCTCGAAGCGCTCATATCTGGAACATGGTAATCATGCGTAGAGACATTTTAGATAGGTGGTGCTCTTGGTTGTTTCCTGTTCTCGAAGAAATTGAATCTTGTCTTAACTTCGCTAGAATGACACCATTCGAAATGCGTTGCATTGGTCGAATTTCAGAGCGTCTGTTAGATCCGTGGCTAAGCATAGAAAAAACTCCTGTCAAAGAGATTCCCGTCTTCTCGATGGAGAAAATCAATTGGTCCAATAAGGGCAAAAGCTTCTTGTCTGCTAAATTTGCTAATCGAAAATATGTCGAGAGTTTCTAGATTTGTTAATGGGTGTTTCAGCAATAGTTCCGGTATATAACGTTGAGAAATACCTAGAGCGATGCGTTGGATCTCTTATTAGTCAGACCACTAAATTTGATGAGATAATTCTTATTGATGACGGATCGGAAGACTCTTCAGGAATAATATGCGACCGCCTATGCGAGAGAAACAATTCCATACGAGTTATACATCAAGACAATCAGGGGTTGAGTGCTACTAGAAACAGGGGGATAGAAGAGGTCAAATATGAGTTGCTTACTTTTGTAGATAGTGATGATTGGGTTTCTCCTACATACCTAGAGACGCTTTTGGATTTACTAGAAGCATCAGATGCTGATGTGGCAATATGCGCATTGGCTAGGGTTAGAGAACAAAATGAATTCGGCGAAATAGCTGTGTGCAAATTATCGACAGAGGTCTTTTCGGCTGAAGAGTTTTTGGATGTGATGCTGAGATTTGATGGGAATAGATGCGTTCATTACGCATGCGGAAAACTCTTCAAAAAGAGTGTACTTGAAAAGAATCATTTTCCTGTTGGTATCTACAATGAAGATGTTGAAGGATTCTTTAAAGTATTGCTTAATTCTACAAGAATAGTCGAAACAAATGCTATGTTGTATGCCTATTTCGTAAACCCGCAAAGCATAACTGGGTGTACTTTTGGTGAGAACTATCTGAATCTTGAAGATGTTTGGCATCGTGTATATAAACTAACAGAAATACGAAGACCTGAATTATTGGATAAGGTCGAATATAACGAAAAGCGCACGTCCTTCACAATACTGACAGATATGATTATCCATGGTGATAAAGAGTCCGATAAGCAATATGATGGCGATAGAAAAAGGTTACAGAGACAGCTTAGGCAAAATCTTGCGATTCTCCTAAAAGGTCCCATGTCTTTGGGACGAAAGATCGCAATGTTAGCATATGTAGTTTCTTATAAATTTGTTCGATTTCTGTATCGATCTTTCTTAAGTTTAAAGCGCTGACGAATAAAATTACAACAAGGACAAGAGTAATCACATACAAAAGTCGAAGCAATCTATCGTTGAGTACCTTAGCTAGGAACAGCGCAAGCAAATTGTTGGTTTCTGATAACAAATCGGGGATCTGTCTATTCATTTTGTTGATTCCTTTTATCGAGCCACAACTTTTTAAATCATACGATGTCGCAGATAATATATTTGCATTTTTCAAACTATTAAGCGCAATAGTCGTGGTCGTTTTGTACTTCCGGCTGAGATTCTCTTTTGTGGTTATGACTATGACATGTCTTCAATTCTGGATTCTATTAGCGACTATTGATAATTTTGGATCCTTTTCTAGATATGCAGGTCCTGCAATTACTTCGATTGTTGTGCTTATGATAGGAGAAATGGCATCTAGAGGAGACTTGGTTCGTTTTTTGGTTAATATACGGAATCTACTGAGTATTTATTTTGCATTAAATCTGCTTACGATAATTTTTATTTCAAGTGGATTGCTATTGTTACCGAATTCGTTTTTAGGAATGGATAATCGTTGGATATATTTCTTTTTACCATGGGTGATAATTACGTTTGCTGTTGATGCTCTAAGAGGGCAAACGTCAAGGAAGTCTTGGATCATCTTTTTAATTGCAACCGTTCAATTATTTGCAGTTTGGTCTGTTGGCGCTATGATGTCAATGATAATTTGGATAGTTTTATGGATTATTGAATCTACGAAGATTAAGTATCAAAGTCGTAAGTCTTTAACAAACCCGCTTATATTCTTTATTCTGATTACAATTACAGAAGTATTGCTTATTAGTGGATTGTTGATAGACATAACAAGCAGCTTCATTGTTAATTATTTCCATAAGGATCCTACTTTGTCTGGAAGAACTTTGATATGGGATGTAGCGCTGCAGACGATTAATGCTTCGCCAATATTTGGGGAGGGCGTTCAGAGTGAGCAATATGATATATATCTTTTTACCCAAATAGACCCGGAGAATCCTGCTTTTTGGGTCAATCATCCACATAATTATTTTCTTAATGTTACATTTCATGGTGGTTGGATTGCTGGAGCATTGTTTGTGATAATAATACTCATGGCATTCAATTCTGTTAAAAAAGCTCAAGGTTCATTGTTTTCGTGCTGTATGCTATGTGGATTGGTTTGTTTTGCGGCGGCATCGTTGGTTGATACACTCGATTTTTCGATGTTTTATCTACTGATTGCCCTATCGTGTAATTCTTCTTATATAACAAAAAAATATGAAGACAATTGGAGGATGTTGCGAAGCTTATAGGCAAACGTATTGTCTTTTTTATCATGCATCTTGGGGTAGGAGGGGCTCAGAAAGTAGCTGCTTTTGTTATGAATGAGCTAGTAAATCAAGGTGCTGATGTCTATACTGTTTGCTTTACTGAAAAGCAAGAGCATGTTAAATTATCTAAAGAAGTTAAAAGAGTATTTATAGGTATTGAGCCTTTTTCGCCAGCTGGAAGTAACGTATTTAAAAAGATATCAATTAAGACAAAAGCAATAGTTAGATTTTCGCACATAATTAAGAATATAGACCCAGATTGTGTTGTAATGTTTGGTCCTGAGTTGCTTTCGAATCTTGCCCTTACGTTATCAAGATATAAAGGAGCAGTGATTGAATGCGAAAGAGGCGATATTGCTGCTCGAGGTAGAGTATATAGAGGTATTCTTAAAAAGTATGTCAAGAAATGCGATGCTGCGGTGTTTCAATTTCCTGGGGCTATGAAGGGATATGGTATTAATCTTCCAGAAAAGACATTTGTTATTCCTAATCCTTGTAGTTCCGTAAAAGATAATCACAATTCTGACGTGGATAGAGCGTTTGGTGGCATTGTTTCCGTAGGACGCCTCGTTCCGGAAAAAGGATTTGTAACGCTTATATATGCCTTTAAGATGGTTCATGATATATTTCCCGACAAACATCTTACTATTTATGGAGAAGGTCCTGATCGAATCCGTCTATTGCATATTATTGATAAGATTGAACTCAGTGAATTTGTACACTTACCTGGCGAGATTGAGAATCCAAGTTCTTTAATATCGAAGGCTGAATTGTTTGTCTTATCGTCAGAATATGAGGGACTTCCGAATACGCTTATTGAAGCGATGTCCCTAGGAGTTCCTGTAGTCGCTACGGATTGTGCTCCGGGAGGTGCATGCTTTTTAACCGATTGTGGAACTATTGGGGGACCGCTTGTTCCTCCAAGCAATTCGAAGAAAATGGCAACAGCAATTATAGAAATGCTACGTGATCGGGATAAGGCAGAGCAGTTGGGGGCGGCCGGAAAAAAAATATGTGATCTATATTCTCCTTCGATGGTTTCTGATCTATGGTTGAATTTATTCGAATTCTGTTTGTGCGAATCGCGTAGGTAGATAGTATCTCGAAATCGGGGTAAGCCTTAAAATCAGTAGGATAATTCACCAAATCCAATGTCTGAACTGGTAAAACAAAGAAAGTCTAACCTCGATTCTACGATTGAGGACAAAATGAGGGCACAATAACCTAAGCCCTCCATAGAGTAGCTTTAAAAAAGATGACCAAAAGTCAAAAAGTTGAATATGTAGCCGCTAGTGTGGAGGAGATCGGGATCCCATCTCGATGGACCTATTCGCTAGTTAGCTCTCTCCTTTCTCTTGTCGCTTCTTGTAAACAGCGGGATAGGTTTGTTGGACTCTCGTTTGTGTCCAAGTACCAAAAGACAGCGATGCCTAAGAGTTGCAAAACTCATAAATCCCCGACAGTTACGTATGATGTCTTTGATCTGTCTGCTAAGACTTTCTGCCACGGCATTTGTACGCCTATATTCCCAAGCGTTCAGAATATAGGGCATACGTTTGTTTATCGTTTTTACTACCGAGCGTATCTCAGGCACGCTAGTGCGTTTTGCGATAGATATCCATCGCTTCAAGGCAAGTTCCATCTCATCGCGATTTTTGTAGGTTGTATCAGACCATTCGAAGAAGAGCTGAAGGGCAAGGTAGGCACGCTTAAGCTCATCTGCCTTGTCGATCTCAAGGGCACTTCTCACACAAGTACGCTGTTTCTCTTGTTTAAGCTTGTCTTTTCTGATAAGTATGAGCTTAGAGGCACGATGCATAGCTTTTCTCTGCTCTGTATGCGCTTTGTCATCTTCAATTGTATGAGTAAGTCTTTTTCTTACACAATCGAGCGCTCCTGTCACGAGTTTAGATACATGAAACTTATCAGCGTAGATGACAGCACCAGGAAAAAGCTTTTCGGCAAGGTGTATATAGGAGCCTCTAAGGTCACACGATACGGTTGCCACCGCATCTCGCTCTCCTTTCGTGAAGCCCTCCATGTATTCTGTGACGGTTTTAGAACCGTCTCCTTTAAGCATGTCAACGAGTGTTTTCTTATCGGCATCATAGATACAACAAGACATATGAGGATCCCCCCGTTTTATGGCAATCTTTTTAGAAAACACCCTGACCTCATCGATACAGAGGTTGTGCGAAAGGTGGCGTTTGGGCATCTGTACACCCATCTCAAGTTTGGCGATGATGTTTTTAGAAGCACCGGTTATACGTTCGAGTTCGGCAATAGTTCTGACATGTTCAAGTTCATCTTGGACAAACGTCTCCAAACACTTGCTTACATGGGGTGTGAGCCTAGAGATGAGAGGTTGGTTCTCTGTAAAGGTTTTATTGCACGAAGGGCATCTATATCGTCTCTTCTTGAGAGTGATAAGGCAAGGCTTTCCTGCATAGGGTATGTGATACACCGTGGACTTTGCGCTGCCGTGGATCTGTGCTCTGTGCCCGCACACAGCACACCTCTGCCCATGGGCGATGCGTGTGTCTTAACGGAGGTATAGGTCCCCTCATCGTGGATGTCATCTACTTGATATATGCCAGCATCGATTCCGATGAGTTCTGCATTTATTCTCATCGTGACCACCACGCATTCCACGCCTGGCGCGCGATGGTGCACCAGCCAGGGCAGATGGCGTCGGTGTCGCCTTTGCTTGCGCAGCCGCCCTTGGCGCACTTGTCGGACAAAAGCGCAAGGACAAGCATACCTTTGGTGTTGACCCTTTCAGCTTCAAGCGCTCGTAAGGCGACCCGCTCGTCGCGGGCAAGCTTTTCAGTCTTTAATTCGGGGCTGCTAAAGACAGCAGCTTTTTGTGCTTTGCGCTGCCTGTCGTATGCTTCAAGGGCATCGCACCACCCGGGGCACTCTTTCATGCCGGGAGAGGCTTTTGAGGTACGCGTGTACACACATCCGTACCTGCTGCAACAATCGATAAGTAGCCGTACAGTCTCTGCATTTGCTGGGCTTCCTTGCCCTGACATTAGGCGTTCTAGTGCCCTCTGCTTTAACGCGCTCGGCTTGGGTTCTACGGTGGTTTTGTCCGCGATTCTCGTGTTTGTTCTGCTTTCTGAGGGTGCAGACTGCCATAGGGATCTTAAGGGAGAGCTGACCTCTCTTGAGGTCCCGATTCAAAACACAAACGAGCAAGGATGTCCGTCCCTCTACTCTATCGATACTAAAGCTCGTCCCATACACTCAGCTGTAAGGCTTAGCGACTCTGGGAAGGGTACAAAACGCTACACCATACAAAAACAGGCAGAAAACGCATGGGTAGACAAGAGACAGTGAAAACCTTGCTAAATACCACATGTTTTAAGACTTACTCGAGGAAGTGAAGGCAGAGTGTATCAAGGAAAGACATTGCTTATAACTGGCGGAACAGGTTCTTTTGGACATACAGTTTTAAAGCACTTTTTAAACTCATCAATTAGAGAGATACGAATTTTTTCACGAGACGAAAAAAAACAAGATGATATGAGACATAATCTTCAAGCCATATATCCATATTTAGCCAATAAGGTAAGGTTTTTCATTGGAGATGTTAGAAATAGACAGAGCATAGATGATGTTATGAGCGGCGTGGATTATGTTTTTCATGCAGCTGCTCTAAAGCAAGTTCCGTCTTGTGAGTTCTTTCCGATGGAGGCCGTTCGAACCAATGTAATAGGTACAGACAATGTTTTACATTCTGCTATAGCTAATGGTGTTGAGCGTGTTGTTTGTTTGTCAACAGACAAGGCTGCATATCCTATTAATGCTATGGGGACATCGAAAGCCATGATGGAAAAAATTATCTATGCTAATGCTCGCAATGGAGCTGGTCGTACTACGATTTGCTGTACTAGATATGGGAACGTAATGTGTTCACGTGGTAGTGTTATTCCATTATTTATAGATCAAATTCTTAATGGCAAATCAATAACGATAACAAATCCTTCTATGACTCGTTTTTTAATGAATCTAGATGAGGCTGTTGAACTTGTAGAGTTTGCTTTCAAGAATGCTAATCCAGGGGATTTATTCATTCAGAAAGCACCCGCATCTACTATTGGAGATCTTGCAGAGGCTGTACAGAGATTATTTGGTAGGACGGATGTCAAAATAATAGGTACTCGCCATGGGGAGAAACTCTTCGAAACCCTTATGACTCGAGAGGAGCGTTTAAGATCTGAAGATATGGGTAAATACTTCAGAGTTCATGCCGATACAAGAGATCTCAACTACGACAAATTTGTGGTTGAAGGGGAAGTTAAAACTATGGCAGAGGAATCGTATACGAGCCATAATACGCAGCGCCTTGATATCGATGAGACTGTTAAGAAAATAATGACCGCGGATTATGTTCAAAAAGCTCTTGTTAATGCAGGGGGCGGTGCTTTTTCGTGAGATTCTTAATTCTTGGATCAACCGGGATGGTCGGACATATGATTATGCACTATTTGCGCGACCGAGGACACTATGTTGTAGGTTTTTCGAGATCGGGTACAGATGGTGAGAACAGCATTGTTGGGGATGCATTCGATATGGAGTGCATATCGAATGCAGTGTCAGATGATTATGATATAGTCATAAATTCAATTGGCATATTAAACAATCAAGCAGAAGTGCACAAAGAAAAAGCGACCTATCTAAATTCTTTCTTACCTCACTTTCTGGCATATCTTACAGAAGAAACTCATACGCGAGTTTTCCATATGAGTACTGATTGTGTTTTTGCGGGAAATACAGGACCTTATAGTGATAATTCATGGCCCGACGGAAAAACATTTTACGATAGATCTAAAGCTCTTGGGGAACTTTGTGATAGAAAAAATCTGACGTTTAGATGTTCTATTATTGGTCCAGATCTAGATCAACATGGAATAGGTTTATTGAATTGGTTTATGTTGCAACATGGCGAAATTAAAGGATATAAAAATGCCATTTGGAGTGGGTTGACTACTCTTGAACTTGCAAAAGCTATGGAAACTCAAGCGCATAGAGATACTGTGGGTTTAATTAACATGGTTCCCGCAAAGCCAATATCAAAATACGATCTGCTAGTACTTCTAAAAAATTACTTTCACAAAGATGATCTGGAGATAATCTCTACTGATAGACCCATGTTGGATAAGACATTAATCAGAAGTATTGGTGAAGATTTATATATACCTTTGCCGTATGAGCTTCAAGTGAAAGAGTTGGAAATATGGATGCGAGCGCATGCTGATATGTATCCGCACTATCGTTTATCGGATGAATTATGCCAGACCCAAACTTTGAGTTACTTGAGTAGTTCAAAGTTCAATCCGAAACTCTTATGATGCCAAATATGCCGGGCTTTCCGAAATTTGTGTTGCCAATAAGTCCAACATATTGATTCGTACAAAACATTAACTTGATCAGACGATTTACATGAGATCTAAGGCGCCAACACCAGATTCAGAAGAAAAGTGATGGGTTTTTAGTCACACTGTCATATGCCCTTGGATTCAAGGGTTTTAAAAACAAGCTATGAGAAGCAGCTTTACAACTAGAAAAACGACATCATGTGACCTCGCACCTAGGCGGATCCCTGGGTACGGGCAGGTGTGTCATGTCCTGCCTCTAGCGCTTCTTCTTGTGCTTGGAGGGCTTGGCGGCACTGGCGGCAGCTTGGGCTTTCTTTCTTCTTACGTAGGCGGTGGCACCCTCAATAGCATCCGGTGCGCCGAAGGCCAAAAGCGGTCGTCTTCTGGTTTTAGTAAAGCTTCCAAACCCACGGCTTTTGCGCTTGAGTTCTTTGATCTTGTCGTTAGTCGATTCTGCCCGTGCGGTGTTGATGTGGCTTATCGTGGCAGTCATCAAGTATCGCTTGTATCTCGCGACAGTCTTGGCAAAGCGTCTCATCTCAGGTACTTCAAGTGCGCACGCCTTGCTGATCCAGTTATCAAGCACCTTCTCACACTCCTGTCTGTCTGTCCAGTGATGGTCCTGTCACATGTAGTAGAGCTGAAGTGTCAGATAAGCTTGTCTGAGGTGAGAGTGCTTAGAGTCACAGATGGCAAGTATGTCACATATTGTTTTCTTCTCGATCATACAACCCAACTCTCAAAGCCTAAGATGGCAACTCTGCACCACCCAAGACAGTCTTCAATAGCACCGGTATCAAAAGCACATCCATGTGAGAAGCACTTCTCTGAGAGCGTTTCAGCGCACAGTACGTCCCATGCGCTGTGTTCGTTTTGCTTGATCCTTTCAAGTGCGGCAAGTTCAACTTCATGTGCAGCAAGCACATCTCCGTCTGCTTTTACGCACTCGCTTGCGTATACATCGGGTAACAGACCCTCAACATACGCAAGCCTTCTTTTCCTGTTGGCCTCTCTGCTGTTCACAGGAGTTCTCCAATCCTTTGATGACGCAGATGTCGCAATGGGGGTGTGGGGCGACGACATCGCCTCGCACCTCTCGTTTATTTGTTTCCGATACGCTTCGGTATCTGTGCTATCGGAAATCGTCGTCAATAGATTTACTCGGAAGCTTGAAACAAGCATGAAAGTAGCTGCATGAAATCGCAATACCCTAGGTCAGGGCAGGTGAGCAACACAAGTCTTGTGGAAAGTTGTGTTGCCGAAGCCAAAATGGAGGCAGAAATTGACAAAACAACACCAGATTCGGAAAGACCGAAATGAAAGCTTTCTTCTCAATCCTTGATTATGCTGATTACAACACTCGTGTAATTTCGGACATTATTGATCATCCATCCGTTGCGTACCATCGACGCTATACCGAAGGCGATGATTTTATTGATCGACTTCGTTGCAAATTATGGTCGTATCCGGAACAGCATTTTGGATCTTGGTATGCGAAATATGAGTTAGATACTTTGTTTGGAGATATTCATTGCAAAACAGGCGTATGTCCAATTCTAATAGTGTATGAATGTAATTCTCTTTCTAAAAATATATTCTTATTGAAGGGTATGAAAAAGAAATGCTCGAGGCTAAAGCTTGTTTTAGTTTTGACAAATATTATCGGCTCTACTGACGATCCACCTTGTTTGGATTGGCAGAAGAAAGTCTTTGATTTAATTGTTACATTTAATGAAAACGATGCGGATTATTATGATCTGGCTCACTATGAAGGTATGTACTCACACATCGACGGAGTAGAGTCGTGTGGCGAAGATGATAACTACCTTTATGATCTGTATTTTTGCGGAAAAGATAAAGGTAGAATTCCAGTATTAATATCGATTGCTGAGTTGTTGAAACCGCATACTGTTACTTATCGTTTTGACATAATTGGGGATACTGGACCCAATTTGGAAGGTTTCTTTTACTACGACCACTTGATCCCGAATAGTGAAATGCTACATCGTTCGTCTAAGGCGAAAACGATCTTGGAAATTGTGGTCGATCCGAGCAATAAAGGTTCATCGCTGAGACCTTATGAAGCTTATGCTCTAGGTGTGAAGCTCTTGTCGAACAATAAGTTTCTTCCAGAAAAACCATGGTTTAACTCTAAGCAAATAGCTTTGATTTCCGAAGCTGGTTCGTTGGATATCGACTTTATATGTACCCCTTTAAAATTCGAAGACGCTCAGGATGTTAGTGTGCTATCCCCCGTTAACTTTTTACGTTTTATATCTGATCAATTTGGCGTTGAATTCAATGCAGGTAACTGATAATTGAGTTTTACTAAAAAAATAACTCCTTCCGCAGTTCCGAAAGGAGTCAAGGCTTCAATAGTCTTTGTCTTTGCAAGTGTTTGTTCTCAAGGGATGGCAATTGTATCGCTCCCAATTTTTACACGATTACTTACGACGGAGCAGATGGGTATTGTTACTACATATAATACGTGGCTGAATCTCATTGGCATAATAACGACATTGGGACTTACTTCTGGTTCGTTTAATATAGCAATGATGAAGTTCGAGGATAGTAGGGCGCAGTATACATCATCTGCACTGGCACTGTCATTAGCACCATCAGCTATATTGGTGCTATTGTCGATCCCTTTTGGAGAGCTATTTTCTGAGTGGCTTGATATTTCGGTGCCTCTTGTTAGATGTATGTGCGTGATGCTGCTTTTGAATCCTGCATTGAATCTCTGGTTAATGAGACAGAGGTACGAATATCGTTATGTAGCGGTTTTTTTAGTAACGGTGCTGAATTCAGTAGCGGGAACTCTAGTTGCTATTGTGATGGTTGTTTGGGCTTCATCTTCAGACGTAGTGCAGTTGACTGAAGTTAGGATCCTCTCTTCTTCATGCGTAACGGGACTGATTGCTGTTGTGATTGGATCAGGAATTTTCGTTTCGGGTAGAACTTTATTTAATAAACGATTTTGGCAATTCGCATTAAAAACAGGGACGCCTCTTGTTATTCACTCTGTTGCGAAGTATGTTCTTGATGCGTCGGATAGGATCTTGATTGGTATTTTTGTCGGATCAGCGGCTGTTGGGATTTATGGAGTACTTTACAGTCTTAGTTCGATTTCGTTGGTTTTTTGGTCTGCAATCAATTCAGCACTAATACCCTTTATCTTTGAAAGTTTAAAAAGGGGCGAAGAGGATAATGTTCGTTCTGTAGCTGTACCGCTACTTACCGCTTATGCTGTAGTGTGTTTGGTACTGATGTTGCTTGCTCCTGAAATTGTATATTTGCTTACAACGAAGAGCTATGTTGAGGCGGTGTATCTTGTTCCTCCAATTGCCTCTGGCATTTTCTTTACCTCTCTTTATAACCTTTATTCGAATCTGATTCTCTACAAGGAGCGTACATCTTATGTTATGTGGGCAACTGTTGTTGCTGCTACAGTTAACATCTTGCTTAATGTTCTTTCGCTGCCGGTATTTGGCTACATTGCTGCGGCATATGCAACATTAATAAGTTGCTGTCTTTTGGCGTTCTTGCAATTTCTTTTTTCGAAAAAACTAGAAATTTCTAACGCTTTAAATAATCGATTCAATTTGTTGCTTTCGTTTGGGGTGGTGTTTGCAGGAATTGTTGTTAATATATTTTATGGATGCTTACCGTTGCTGAGATATATAGTAACAGCTTTTATTGTAATAGTTTGCTTTGCGTTTCGGAAAAAATTAATGAATGTATACAGGAAAACAAAAGCGTAACGAAGATCACGGAATGTTTCTGGAAACGAAAACCCCGTTGGCATTTATATAAAGTTGTGTTTTTAGAAATCGGAGAAAACAATTGAATAGAATTCTAGTAACCGGAGCAGCTGGTTTTATTGGTGCGTTTTTGTGCAAGAGGCTGCTTGAAGAAACTGATGCGCACGTTGTAGGTTTTGACAATATAAATGACTACTACGATATAGGTATTAAACACGACAGATTGAAAATGCTTGCAAGAACAGCAGGGGGAGATAATACCGATATGGTGTCCGATGGGTTTTCCGTCGGGCATTTTTCTTTTATAAGAGGAGATATATCTGATAGCAAATCTGTTGAAGATGTCTTTCAAAACTTTGCACCTGATGTTGTGGTCAACCTAGCAGCTCAAGCAGGTGTTCGCTATTCTATTGAAAACCCTAAGGTCTATGTGGATTCAAATTTAGTAGGGTTCTTTAATATCTTAGAAGCTTGCAGGAAACACCCTGTAAAGCACTTAGTGTATGCCTCAAGTTCTAGTGTCTATGGTGGAAACACCAAAGTACCTTTCTCAGAAACTGATAGGGTAGATAGTCCTGTATCGCTTTATGCTGCTACAAAAAAGTCAAATGAATTAATGGCTCATGCCTACTCTAAACTCTATGGCATTCCTGCAACTGCTCTTCGTTTCTTTACAGTGTATGGACCAATGGGTCGCCCTGACATGGCTTACTTCGGTTTCACTGACAAACTTGTTAGGGGTGACACTATCAAGATCTTTAACATGGGTAACTGTAAGCGCGACTTCACATATATAGACGACATTGTTGAAGGTGTTTGTCGCGTAATAGATACACCACCTGTTGTACAAACAGGAACAGATGGTCTACCTTTAGCAGCGCATAAGATATACAACATCGGAAACTCCAACCCTGAAAACCTTCTCTATTTTGTTGATACATTGCAGCGAGTACTAGTAGAAGAAGGCATACTGTCAAAAGACTATAACTTTGAAGCACATCGAGAACTAGTACCTATGCAACCGGGAGATGTTGCTGTTACTTACGCTGACACAAGTGCTCTTGAGCGAGACGCAGGCTTCAAGCCTAGCACCACACTAGAAGACGGACTTCGCAAGTTCGCCAAATGGTATAAGGGCTACTACAAGCTATAACCCCAATTCTCATCCCAATTAACAATCTATATAAGGAGGCAATCTTATGAAGATTGCAGTAGCAGGTCTAGGCTATGTCGGTCTATCTATCTCTATGCTTTTATCTCAACACACAGAAGTAGTGGCTGTAGATGTTATTAAAGATAAAGTAGATAAACTAGAAAAAGGTATATCTCCTATAAAAGATGAAGAGATAGAACGCTTTCTTACAGATAATA
>NZ_JAAKEF010000011.1:0-34153 GCF_011039055.1 Adlercreutzia sp. ZJ154 | reverse complement strand
TGAAGCGCGGGCGAGCTGAAGAAGCAGCTCACTACAATTCTCTTATCGAACACCTATTTGCCGCCGGACGCGAGGGCGATGTTCTTAAAGCCTCTAAAGACCCGGCTTATCGCGAACGGCTTTTTGCCGAGTTTAATATATAGAATAATTTATCAACATAGACTAAAAACTGTACTGAACAAAATGAAAAACTCTCGTCTAAAGCAAACATCAACAGATTAGAGAGTGTCGGACACAGTCGGAGTAGACGACTCGCAAAAGCTGCAAAGTATAGGCAATCAACGTTTTATGGGCTTAGTGAGTAGTTTCGCAGCACATCAGTGCGGTTTGCACTCAATCAGATTGCGCTCAATCAGATTGCACGCAATTAGATCCATGAGTCTATTTTTTTCTCAAAAATGGTCAAAACTTCCAGCTTTCCATGGTCGTAGCGCCACATAGCTAACTTGAAATATGGAGAACACTGGGCAAACAGAAAATTCGACACCTTTCTGATGCCTTAGTAGGCACAATTTCGCATTCAGAACCATGGAAAGTCGGAAGTTTTGACCATTTTTCTAACTTTTTTGAACTAGGAAGCTTCAACCTACTTTGCATTTGTATTTCTGCGGCGGTAAAGCAAAACTGCAGTAGCACTTGCAAGTGCAGCTATACCAACTAGACCTGTAGCAATAGGCGCATTTAGATCTCCTGTTTTGGCAAGAGACTGCAGGCGGTGAACCCCTCTTGGTGCTTTAGAGCTTATAGGTCCAAAGGTTATAACTACATCGTGGTTTTTATCAATGTTAGATATGGTGTATGAGCTACCTGTTGTAACAGGTATATTTACTCCGTTGTCTTCAATAGATACAACTCTATATCCTGTCTCTATTGTGTAGTTTACAGAGTAGTTAGCACCTGCTTTTACTTGTACAGATAGTGTTTCATCTGTATTGGACGTACCTGATATCATGCCACCTTTTCCTTTAGCTTTAGCGGTTATAGTGTATGTATCGTTTTGTAGCGCGCCACCACCGCCACCCTTAGGAGCAAACTTTACATCCACCTCTATCAGATCTGTTGCACGAGACTTTAAGTAATCGGATGTAATTACATATACTTTGTCGTCTGCTCCTGCCGCAGATGCAGCATATGCTTTCTCTATTCCAAGAAGGCTAGATAAACTACGCTTGCTATTTATAGCTTGCGACCGCATCTTATAAGAAGCATCTCTTTGCTTGGTGTTTCTGTTTTGCACTTCTTCAGCAGCCGCTATATCTGCATCAGTTGCCGCCTTTAACGTACTAATGTCTATTTCTTGCCCATCAATTTTCAAAGATACAAGTTTACTTCCGCTTTCCGGTTGTATGACTATAGGCAAATCGTTCTTTTGCTTCCATTGGAACTTGCCACTTGGAACAACTGCACCTTTACCCTCTAAGCTTGTTTCTGTATCAATGTCTGTCTCAACTTTGATGTCCATATCTTTTGCGGGAGTAAACTCACCGGATATGGTATGTGTATCTTGCGGGCTATGAAAGACAATCGAGCCTGTAATTGGATCTAGCGTAAAGCTATCACCGGGCATGCCTGTGTCTTTGTCTATAAATGCGTACTCCCCTGTAGTTGCATCGTATGTAATACCTGCTTGCGCCATTGCCGCCGGGTCATCTTTTATCTCATATTCATCATCTAGAATAACTGTGCCATCAACTACAACTTTATCTAGCACTTCATGTGCGTCCCCCGAATCGAAGTAGCTGTTTTCATCTTTGTTGCTGGGCTTTACAGTAGCTGTCTCATCAGGACCAATTGGCTTTGCGTCATCTGGCGGTGTTGGCTTGCCTGGCTTTTTGAACGCAAAACTAACGACTGTGTCTTTTTGTACATTTGTAATGGTAAGAGTGTTTTCCTTAGTTACCCAACTAGTTACATCTGTTTGAGGCGTACCGGCGCCATATGAAAGAATGGCGCTATCTAGCACATAGTCGTCCTTAGGCTCTATAACAAGCACTACCTCGTTTCCTTTAGCAACATGTACTGAAGATACCCACTGTGTGTTTGTTTGCCCAAAACCAACACGGGCATGCTCTTTGTTGTAGTTGGCAGATACTGTGAAGTATTTTGTAGGCTCGCCTGAACCAAATGCAAAGCTAACCGCTATTGTCATGTCTTTGTTAAAAGAAGGAATAGTGTAGGTGTCGCCTTCTACCTTAAACTCTTCATTGTTTATGGTGACGCAATCAACCTTACAGCCCTGTGCCGGCGCAAAGTACAGTGTTAGGGGCTTGTTTTCCTCTAAAGTGTATGAGCCGTATTGTTTGCCAACCTCAAATACAAGCGTTTTTCCTGCCTCTACCCTAGTTGCAGGAATCTTTTCTCCTACATAGGTATCTCCATGAGGAACATCTCCTAAAGCTGCACCTGACGTAAGTGTTAGCGTGGAAGCCTCTCCTGTATCTGCTTGTTTAAACTCAACACTAAATACAACTCTAGATGCCCTGCCATCCTCGTTGAAGTTGCTTGGGAAAGTATATGAATTGCCACTATATGTGCCATATGGGGCAGGAGCATCTGTATCACTTGCATGCGGAATTACATACTCTGTGCCGCTCACGATTAGCGACACTTTGTCCACTTCATATCCAGAATATGCCTCAAATAAAAACTCTGGACAAGAACCATATGCAAAGGTTGCACCCTCTGTATCAATCTGTCCGCCTGCACTTGCACGCGTCTCTACACTAAATGCACGCTTTTCATCTTCTGGAGAAAGCACTTTGGAAAGTGCGAAAGAGCCTATCTCGCCTGTAGTGTTTGTGCCTGTAAGTTTGAATGTAATTCCCTCTTCTGTAATTGATACATCTGTAATACCTAGACTTGCTGCTGCATCTTTGTCAGCTAGGGTTATAACATTCCACTTGCCCTTAGCATCTAGCGCCATCAATCGATAATCAGCAACAGAAGCTGCATCAAAGCCCGCAAGAGATGAAGTGTTTAGCTTAACTAGTATGTCTTGTTTGTAGGCATCGTGTCCCTCATCTATTCCTGTAAGTGCTACCTGCCATACACCCTCTATGCTAAGTTTTCCGTTTGATGCACTTTCAAATGCAGCATATACAGGAGATGTTTTATCCATAGCGCTGCTAGCTAGTACAGCTCCCCTATAGATTGCACCTGTAACACCTGTGTCTGTGTCCACCCCATCAATTTCAGCTGTTGGACCACCCGCTACCATCCAAGTGTAGTTTTTACCTTCAATATCGTCATAGAAAGGACCTACTCTATAGCCTTCCTCACGCACAACAACAAAGGGCTTATCTTCATTTTGTTTTGCAATGTTTCCGGAACTGTCTTTTACCTCTAGCCAATACCAATAGGTTTTACCTTCCTCTAAGTTGTCGTTTTGAGGAAAGTGTTTGCATGTGGCAGTGTTTGTGTCGCTATTAAATGTGATGGTGTCACTAGATGAAGATACAACTTTGCTTGTCGTATAAGCAGCACTATAGTCTGCACTTTCTAGTGCTTGCGCCACCCTCCAAGTTGCACTTAGACCACTTGCATCTTCACTACTTATACCCACCACATACATCTCAATTGCGCTGCCTGATGTATATTCTTTCTCAAACATAGAAAACTGTGGGTCTGCTATAGAAAAGCCATCTTTTTGCCCTATTAGATAGATACTGCTTTCGAATTGTCCGGAAGTGTCAAAGTCTTTGTCCTCATAGTGTATTTTTGTATCCGCAAAAGCTGATGCAAAAGACAGCGACACAATAAGAGCTACTGCCAAAAGACATGCAATTAGCTTATCTATGTATGTGCGAATAGTGCTTCCCATGGCTTAATCCTTTATCCCCTTATGTGCCCTTAATTTAGAACCTTTATGTTTACTTTTGCTCCAGCTTGCCCTATTTCTTCTTCTGTTTCTGGATCAAGTGCGTGGAATAGTGCTGTGCAATCGTAGGTACCTGCAGGAAGGTCAACATCTAAGGTATCGTTTTGAATGTGATGATTTGGCTCTATAATGCCCGATTTGTATATGACTTCGCCTGTATCATCGCGCGTAATATCTACCTGCATTAGATATCTGTTTCCCGGAACATTTTCTATCCGAAGCGGTCCCTCAGATGCGCCGTCTTTAAACTCAGTTTCACTAGCGATAGATATGTTGAACATACCCTCTTCAACTTTGCGGTCAAGCTCGGCTCGTATTTCTTCTTCCGACTTGCCTTCAATCTGCCCTATAAGTGCGTTTGTATCACGCGTACTAGGCTGCTGATCACTCCACCAGAAATATCCAAACACACACGCTGCAACAATAGCTAGTACTGCTATAACAATAGCGATATAGAAAGCAGCTCCGCGTTTGCGCTTGTTTTTAGACGCGGAATTGTTTGCAGGATTTGCCTGCGCATTAGTTTGCGGGTTTGTATAAGAGCCATTGTCTATACCGCTATTGGTATGCATTTGTGCATTGTTTTGTGTATTTGGGTTATCCTGTGTCATGTCTGTCCTTTTTAGGGTAGATGGGTGGAGCCGCCGCTCCATCAAGGTTTGGCGGCTCCCCGAGGTATAAGGCTTTATGCCTTATTAGTTGCTTTCTGGTCCCTACGCTCGATTAAGCATTATCGATCGATATGGTGTAGGTTAGGGTTACTGCATGTGTTGAGTTGACAGCGTCAAAACCTTTTTTATCAGTGCCGTCATAGAGTTCCTGGCTAGGTACTGCTACGCCAGACATATTAAGATTCAAAGTTTCCCCAGCAGCAATATCGAAAAGACCCTCAGTAAGAGTAACTGTAGGATCTTTCAAAGTGATAGATGTGCTCATAGCATCAGTCTTCATAGCCAGATATATCTGTGAATTAGTCTCGGGGTATTTTGAAGCAGTCGCAGGAACAGTCAGGGTGTTATCAGCTAGCTCAAACTTATTGGCTGCTTCTGGCGCAACAGATTCAATCTTTACCGCCTTTGTTCCGCTATTTGTGATGGCATATTTAGAAGCGCTAGGAGCAATCAAATTGCCACCTTTTTGTGCTACAGAAAGCGGAAGGTCTACAGGAACCGTAACACTAATCTGATTTTCAGTTGTTGGTGCAGCGATACCATTTACAAGAACCTTTGTATTAGCATTATTGATAGTGTCCTTACCTTCATAGTCTGGCGGTGTTACTGCAAACGCAGGCATAGCACATCCCAGCGCCAGCGTGGTAGACAGTGCAACTGCTCCAAATAACTTACTTGTCTTCATGGTCTTTCCTCCTTGTTTTGTTCATGACCATTTCTTAACTTTTTTATATCCAAGGGCTCCCATGCCCTTTGATACCTTGATGTCCGTTAAGGGAGATGCCGGAATGCTCAGTCGCTCTGCAGTCCTCGCTCGGCAGAAATGCTCACAGAACATTTCTGTTCGCTGCCAAACTCGCTTTGTGAGCAAACCGATATCTCCCTTAACTACCTTGCCTTTCTTGCTGTTCATAAAAATGTTTCACGTGAAACATTTTTTGCATGAGTGGTTCCTAGTTCAGTACGTTCAGTGTTACTTTTGCTGCAGCTTGTCCCACTTCTTCTAAAGTGTCTTGATCTATCGCGTGGAAAGTTGCTGTAGCTTGGTAAGTTCCTGCATCTAAATCTTTAGAAAGCGCTATATCTTTGATGTAGGAATCGGGCTTTAGCCCACCTGATTCATAGACTTTCTCGCCAGTGTCATCTAGCGTTATGTCTACCTGCATCACATATGGGTTACCGGGCACGTTTTCAATGTACGCAGTACCGGGTGCCGCGCCGTCTTCAAACTCAATCACAGAAGCAATGGAAATGTTGAACATGCCCTCTTCTACTTTGCGGTTAAGTTCTTCTTGTATTTCTTCTTCTGTTTTGTATGGGGCTTGACCAATTATGGAATTAGCATCGTAGAAGTTATCTTTGCTGCAAAACGCTAGACAAAGAGCAACTATTATTCCTATTGCAACCACAAGCGCAACCAAAACAATAACAATTGTTTTGCCAGTGTTAGATTTCTTTTGCTGCTGTACTGGCATTTGCATGTTTGGTCTTTTAGCTTGCTGCTTAGGCGGCTTCATATGAACTTTGTTGTCTTGCATCGTTTGCCTTTCTTTTGTCTTGCATTCCCGATAACTTCTTTATTCAGAAGGTGCCACGCACCAGCGAATTGTTGCTAATGGTTTATCGCCTGTGTTGTAAGTGCCATCTGTTGGTTCGCCAAACTCGGTCTTCCATGCGTCAGCGTTTTGCCAGCTAGCTCCATTTGACATAAGCGACAGCGACCAATACTTCGTAGCGTCTTTTCCAAGAGATCCAACTAATAATTTGTAGTTGGGTGTGGAAGGTTCGTTATACAGAAGCGGCAATGCGCTTTTTACTCCAGAGTCGTTAAAGCTGAAATATGCTTTGTCGCGATTAGTTTCATCATTGAACAACCACGAACCCGTTTCCCCAGCTAGAGCATAGGCGCTAAAGTCAATGGGCACTACAGTCTCCGATTTAACCTCTAGCGATACAGGAATCGAATTGCCTGTTTCTATATTGAAGGCAAGAGACTTATCTGTTGGAATTGTGCACTTCAGACGAAGTGTCCAGACCGCATAAAGGGAAACTTCTGCGCCTTCTTGGTCGGCTAGGGCACCTACTGTAGCTCCTGCACCATATTCTGCTGTGGTAGCGTCTTTAGTCTTAGACCAGCCAGCAAGAATGTAGCCTTCCTTTTTGCAGTTTTCGTTCTCTTCGTTATAAAGCGTTACTTGACCTGCGCCACTTGTTACCGTCTGAGTAGTAAGCTGCGTATCCCCATCAAAGTATTTGATTGTGTATGTGTAGCCATTTGGCTCGTAGTAAAGGTTAAATACGTTTTGTGCCGCATCTACTCCGATAGTTAGTGTTTCAGGAGTACCGCTAGCAAAGCTGTATCCCTCTATTTCTGCTTTAACACTGTCAAGAGTAATAGTCGTGTTATACTCTGCCGATTTAGTATCAGAGTCTTTTACCTTCTCAGCCGGCGTGCTGTCTTTTAAGTAGTAATTAACCGTGTAGTTATAGCTTGCTTTTGCACAAGTTGCCGTAATGGTAATGTTTTCTGTTGTGCCTGTAGGAATTGTGGCTGTATAAGTATTGTTTTCGCCTTTGGCAATTCCCACATTATTGTTCGAGCAAGACCAAGTTACTTTAGTTATATCGTATCCCGTGCTAGCCTCAACCGTTAAGGTAACTGATTGCGAATCGCTTTCACTGTAGGTATAGCTAGTAGGGTTAGCTGTAAGTGTTTGTACGCCTTCCCCGACTTCTGTATTAATGGTGTATGTGTTGGCGCGCCATTCAGCTGTAAATGTATTAGTTGGAGCGTTGCGCGTCCATTTGGAAAGCGTATATCCAGTGCGCGTAGGTGCAGGAAGCGTAACGTTTGCGCTAACAACCATCGTGTAGTTTTCGCCAGATTGTGTCCAACCTTCGGGAGTGGATGCAAACGATCCGCCAGCAAGAGCCATGGTGATTGTTGTTCCAGTGTCAACTGCAACAGTTTGTGTGCCATCATCGCCTGACTTATAAGTTACGTTGAATTGCTGCACCCACTGAGCAGTAAATGTAGTGCTTGATAGTGCCCAACCATCAAACCTGTAACCCGTGCGCGTAGGTGTTGGCATCTCAATTGAGCCGTCCGTTACATGGCGTGTGTAATTAGAGCCAGATTGAGTCCAGCCAGTAGTTGTGGCTGTGCCACCTTCTAGCTTCATGGTTATCTCTGTGTTGTAATCAAATTCGGCAGCTTTTGTCTTGCCCGACGTGTCAACATACGAAACGCTATATTTATTGATAGTCCAGTGAGCATAGTAGGTTGTATTTGTAGGTGGCAAAGGTTCACTGTTGTTGTTTACCTTATGACCACTGGTGTCTTTAGTAGTCCACCAGCCATCAAAAGTGTAGCCAGTCTTTGTTGGATCAGGCGTTGGACAAATCACTTTAGATGTAGATGAATAAGTTGGCGTTGTATTGGCTACAGTGGTTCCACCTTGAGAATCCCATGTTAAGGTTATGGTGTTGGCTGTCCAGTGGGCATGCCAATTGGAGTTACTTGTCATAAGAGTAGTGGAAAGGTTTTTCGGAACACCTGTCTCATCGATATATTGAGTACCACCAGTTGACGAGCTATAGAAGCCAAGACCTGTGTAGCCTGTGCGCGTTGGCATAGTTACTTTATTTGATGATGTAACTTCATCACTAACTGTACGCCTTGTTGCATCACCTGCCTTATAAAGCTTTGCTTGACCATACTTGTAGTACAGCGTTGTTGGGGTAGTACCATTTCCGTTTTGCTGATTGAGAGTTATCGTGTATACGTTTCCATCCCAGTGGGCATGCCAATTGGAGTTACTTGTCATAAGAGTAGCGGAAAGGTTTTTCGGAACACCTGTCTCATCGATATATTGAGTACCACCAGTTGACGAGCTATAGAAGCCAAGACCTGTGTAGCCTGTGCGCGTTGGCATAGTTACTTTATTTGATGATGTAACTTCATCACTAACTGTACGCCTTGTTGCATCACCTGCCTTATAAAGCTTTGCTTGACCATACTTGTAGTACAGCGTTGTTGGGGTAGTACCATTTCCGTTTTGCTGATTGAGAGTTATCGTGTATACGTTTCCATCCCAGTGGGCATGCCAATTGGAGTTACTTGTCATAAGAGTAGTGGAGAGGTTTTTCGGAACACCTGTCTCATCGATATATTGAGTACCACCAGTTGACGAGCTATAGAAGCCAAGACCTGTGTAGCCTGTGCGCGTTGGCATAGTTACTTTATTTGATGATGTAACTTCATCACTAACTGTACGCTTTGTTGCATCACCTGCCTTATAAAGCTTTGCTTGACCATACTTGTAGTACAGCGTTGTTGGGGTAGTACCATTTCCGTTTTGCTGATTGAGAGTTATCGTGTATACGTTTCCATCCCAGTGGGCATGCCAATTGGAGTTACTTGTCATAAGAGTAGTGGAGAGGTTTTTCGGAACACCTGTCTCATCGATATATTGAGTACCACCAGTTGACGAGCTATAGAAGCCAAGACCTGTGTAGCCTGTGCGCGTTGGCATAGTTACTTTATTTGATGATGTAACTTCATCACTAACTGTACGCCTTGTTGCATCACCTGTCTTATAAAGCTTTGCTTGACCATACTTGTAGTACAGCGTTGTTGGGGTAGTACCATTTCCGTTTTGCTGATTGAGAGTTATCGTGTATACGTTTCCCTCCCAGTGGGCATATAAGGTATGGTCATTTGCATTTGTTACCTTGGTTGTTGTCGTTACTTGGGAGCCACCAGAAGCTGCTGTATACCAACCTGCAAATGTGTAACCTGTGCGTGTTGGAGTGGGAAGTGTTCCGTAAGTCGAATCAAAAGTAACAGTTTTCGACGAAGTGCTAACACTACCGCCATTGGCATCAAAGGTAACTGTAGCTTTTGATGTATCAACTACTTTAATGCCAAGGGTTGATGTTGCGGTAGCAGTCGTATCATTAGTAGCCTTCGTTGGGTCGGTTGTTACGCCAATGTCTTTTCTGGTGTCGATAACTTTAATTCCAAGGGTTGATGTTGCGGTAGCAGTCGTATCATTAGTAGCCTTCGTTGGGTCGGTTGTTACGCCAATGTCTTTTCTGGTGTCGATAACTTTAATTCCAAGGGTTGATGTTGCGGTAGCTGTCGAGTTGTTAGTAGCTACAGGATTATCTGCAAAAGCATTTTGAACACTTGCTATGTTAAAGACAAAGGAGCATACGAGCGCTAGAGCTACTGTAAGCGCCAAAAACGCGCGCCTTCTCCTGTTATGTGTAGTCTGAATGCCAAGCATTATATATGCTCCTTTATTGGCTAATTAGTTTTTTCTGTTGAAATGTTTTGGATAATGTTTACTGCACAACCGAAGCTACTGTTCTAGCTGCCTAATATCTGCCAAGACACAACTTGGCAGATATTAGATTCGATATTTACTAGAAACAGAAAGCAGGATTTATACCGCAACCTGTAAAAGATGGTGCTGAGTTGCAAGATGAACCGCCATTCATATATAGCCAGTAATTCCTATAATGAGGACTTGGAGTACGAAACCAAGAAGATATACTCCCTCCAGCAGCATTGTATAGCTTCCTCGTATTCGAAGATGTAGCGTAGTATTTATAGAATGAATAAATATCACCATCAGGATAAGGCGGACTGGTGAATACCTCCTTATCCCCTAGTAAAAACAATTTATCCCGAGTCGTTTCATAATAAAGTGACTTCGCATATTCGTCGAAAGTAACATCGTCTTTCTTATCGGCATATTTAATTTGGAGGCTGCTTTCTTGGGGTAAAATGGTTCTTTTAGTAACTTCAGCAATACAGGAAACAACATCTTTAGACATACCATTCCAGAACGAACCGCCCTCTGAAAGAACTTGTCGTCGAACTGAACTATTACTCCAACCACAAGCACTGCTATTTTCGGTTGTTATAGGAGTGCCTTCCAAAAAACCAGTTTTAAACATGAAAGTTAGCCCAGCTTTTCCACCTGTTGTAAGATTATCGTGGTTAACACCAAGAATTATTAGGTTATACATAACTCCGTCGTATTTTGTCTTGCACTCATACTTAGTTGGGTCTTTTGCATAATTTGTATACATAGTGTAGTAAAGCGAATTCTCCCCAGCTGCCGATAAATCTAGAGCATGTCCCTTAACATCTGATAGTGAATACACCTTGTTGCTTGTTGTATCTTTAAGATAGAAATCGCTATTTGTAGACCCGGACGCTGCTGGGGTGTAGGTTGAAATAGTGTAAGTAACTTGAGATAGAGGTTTAAACCCCTGATTAGCAACCGATTCATTTATTTTGGCATTTACGGAAGCAACTTCCCAATTATTGGTTAGATTTAAACGATATGTGCAGTTTATTGAACTCTTTTGAGGAATAGCAAGGTTTTGAGAGAACCAGAAATCACCTACAGAAGATGTAATATCAGTGCTTGAAGCTCTAAAGCTGATGGCTCTTTCTGATTGACCGGCAGGATATAGGCTGAATAAATTTTGAGAGGTTACGGCTGTACCGTTGAAATTCCTATCTGCCACGCTCAAAACACCAGTTACAGACGATTCACTGTCGTTGTAATATGCAGTAGAAATACCCGATATCATCACAGGAGATTTCCCATTATTGGTTAATGCAAAATCACTCGTAATTGAGGGTTGAGGGTTAGCAAGATCGTATCCTTCACTGCCACCAAAGGTGACAACTATAGGAAGAGTTAGGCTAATAACATTATTTGCCGCAAGTGGCATAATTTCAGATTCATCTGATTCACCAAAAGATAGCTTCTCTCCACATGCTGGACATTTATATTCCCAATGGTCAAACTGCCCATCTTCACCATTTGCAGCTTCAGATGCCTCATCTATCTGGCAGTTATAAAAACCTTCACCGCATTTTGGACACGTGATGATATCAGATCCGCAATTAGCACCATACTTCTCTTCGTTTTCTACGCATGAATCTGTATGATGTGGGTTAGCGTTGTTGTTTTCCGCTACATCTACAGTTCCGTTAGCTTTACTGATTGGAAGCTCTTCTGCAAATGCCATACCCGGACCCATGGTAAGTGCAAGTGCAAACGCAAGAAGTACTGATGTGATTTTTGTCCTTTTCCGAATCTTGGTCATGGTTGTGTCCTCTTTCCCCCTGCTAGGTGGTATTGCCTATATATCTATTTTGTTTTGCTTGATTGTGTGATTTAGCTAAGGTGTGCCGTTCCGCTTATTACTCCTGCGGCTGCACTTTCATCAATTGGCAGCGTTATAGTTACCTCTACCTTTGATGAGCCGGGTTGCTTACATATAACAGTGTTTGTGGATGTATCTATACTTATGGCTGAGCCATACGAATATGTTGCTTTCGATTTACCGGGAGTAAATAGGTAGCCATCTTCTCCATATAGGTTGGCTTCATCTCCTACTTGTAGGTTTGCTACATCGGCTGATAGCTTTACACCGTATGGAAGTAAGTGGTTGTTTACTACAGGTGTGCCTATGTTCCACTTGTAGTTTTCACTTTCTATATATGGAGTATAGATTTCTGTATTAGTTGTACCCGATAGCGCATCAGGGCTTATGTCTTGTACATCTCCCATTGCTACTATGGTTGTGTTGTTTAGGTTAGCTAGAGCACCTGATGCAATTGTTTGTATGCTTTTTGGAAGCACGAGGATGGTTGGTGCTGTGCCTTTAAAGGCAGCTTCATCTATTGTTGCTGTGCCTTCACTTATACCTATTGAGTTTAGATTGGTGCAGTTTTCAAAAGCATGCTTGCCTATTGTTGTAACGCTTTCAGGAATGCTTATGGCTACTAAGTTTTCGCTATTTGCAAAGCCTTCATCCGCTATGGCAGATACGCTGTATTCTGTACCATCCAGTGCTGCGCTTGCAGGAATGCTTATAGCTGCTGGCATACCTTCGCCTGTCCACCCAACAGATAGCGTATTGTCGGGCAAAAGGGTGTATGTGAATTCGCCTGTTGGCTGCTGATTGACGCTATCTTGCGGTTTTGCCGAGCTTACCGGGATTGTTGGGCTTACCGGGCTTTCGGTGCTAGTAATAACACCCGGCGCTGCTACAATGGTTGTAAGGTCTGCCGTATATATGCAATTGTTCCGCACGGCAAAAGAATCGTTTTCGGTGCTCCCTTGAAAAGAAATGACAGAAAGCTTGGTGCATCGGGAAAGTACGCAAGCAGGGACAGATGTCAAAGATTCAGGGAGCACCATCGATTCCTTACCCTGCGGGACCAAGATAAGGCTGGTTTTGTCGGCGCTGTAAATTGCGCCATCGTAGCTGGCGTAAGTTGCGTTGTTTTGCGCAATGTTTACTGCCTTTGCATTTGGGAAAAGCTGAAAAAATGTTGGGTCTATTTGCGCGACCGTTGCCGGAATGGTTATGGTTTCCACATTTGCGGCTAGGTTTTCTTCGCTAAACAGATTTTCTGTATAAGGGTTGCAGTTTTCGGGCTTATTAGGGACGATAATTTCAGTTACTGTATATAGCTTGCCGCCGTTGGCAACTTGTTCGGGTATTTCAATGCTGAGCGCAGGCTTGTTGGGTGCAGGCTTGCTTTCGGGAGTGCCTGTGGCAATGTCTGCGGCAACATTTGTGGCAACATTTGTGGCAGCGCCAGTAGCAATGCCTGCAGCGATATCTGCTGTAATACCTATAAGCGACACAGCTGCTTCGTCTTCCGCATTAATTGCGTATACAAGCCCGTTGCTTTCTATAGTGCCTTCTGTAGGCATAGCCGTGGCACTTTCGTTGCCACCTAACGATGCGGTGCTTTTGTCGGCAGCGCTGCTAGGCGCGTTCAGGCGCACATCTTCGCTGACATGATTAGCACTTGAGGCGTTTTCCGCTAAAGCGGACGACTGATTTTCGCCGTTTTCCGCAGCATAAGCTAGCCCAGCTGACGGACACATGGCTACAGCCAATGTAAGCGACAAGAAAGCAGACACCGATTTGGTGGGAAATTTTGATAAGCCCACAGCCTTCGGACTTGCGCCCGGCTTGGTGCGTGTGGCTGTTTCGCACACAAAGTTCTGCAATGCTGTTTGCATCCCTATGCCCCTGTTCGACTTTGGTGCGACAACTTAAGTCGAATGCGGAACACGAATGCAACAACTAAAGAGCGATTCATAATGAAGGGCATCCAACTTCAGTTGTCACACCAAAAGCAGCCACTTATTGTTAAGCTAAATAGTCACAATCAGGGCAAAGGATGCCCTTCACAATAACTATTAAACCTAACAATAATTACTGAGGAAACGTAAGAGACGTGCCCCGGCTGCTTATTGCTTTTGATGTGACGAGGTCACTATAACACGCCGTTTCATTTGCGGAAAGGCTTCCACATAAATTCAACAAACGCAATTTTTTGAGAAGTTTGAGAAACTTTGCAACTTAACCGCAACACTAAACGCAATATCCCAAACTAAGCGCAACGGGGGTGTGGATATAATCTGGACAGGCGCAATCTTAATCTGGACGGTTTTCTTTGTATTTACAAATCAGCCATGCTTACTTGATGCAGCGTTTTATTCAATTGCTAGGAAAACCCCTCACCTATGACGCTCCCCCTAAAACTTTACTGAATTCTGTTTCCCTAAAGCCTCTAAAATACTTGTCTTATTGGAGCGAGCGAAATCGCTAAGAATATATGACCTGATTCTCTCTTTTACAAGCACAGGTTCAATAAAACCACTCTTCACAAGACCAACAGTCCTGTTAATAATAGTTTTATTAGTGACCCCTAATCGCTTTGCAAGCTCAATAGGGGCAAATTCCCAAATATTCTCATTAAGAATAAAAACTAGGAGATCTTTTTCTTTCATGCGTAAATGGGAAAGACTCGCTTCCACGCCGTTTTCCGCAACTTCGTTTGAAATGTCGTTGATTTTTTTCGCATACAGCTCCATCATTCTTAAAAAATAACCAATCCATAATTCTGGATGAGGCGGATTATCTCTTCCGGAATAATAAAGCGCAGGTAGTCCCATTTGAAGAGAAGCATAGTATTCCTCGGGATCGTATGCGAAGTATTCTTCCAGTGAGCCTATACCCAAAAAACCGTATCCATAATAGTCAAGAATGTAGCCAGAAATCAATCGCGCCGTTCTTCCGTTACCGTCTTCAAAAGGATGAATAGTTACCAGTTGATAATGAACGATTGCAGCAATGATAAGCGGGTGATCGTCAGTAGTTTCAAGATACTCTTCTAATTCATTAAGTAATTTTGGAATATCGGAACTTTCGGGAGGAATATAGTCAGGGCTTCCCGTCCGCGTATCATAAACAGCAAAAAGCACTCCGAGAGGCATCTGCCCCCGCAGACCAATTTTTTCCTTTGGCGCGCCCTTCTCAACAATAGCCTGCACTGCCATGATGAAATCTACAGTAACTTTCTGTTTTTCGATTAATTTCTCTTCCAGAAAAGACAATGCGGCAAAATAGTTTCGAACCTCTTGTTCGGGCTTCAAAAAATGTTTATGTTCGTCATGTTCGATAGCATCATCTGCTTGCTGCTCAGAAAGAGGATTACCTTCTATTTTATTTGATGCATACGAGCTTTTCTTCTTTGAGTTTTTACGTAGTCTGTTCATGGTAGATGCTGGAAGTTTCATATTCGATACATGGAAACGATACTTTTCTATAGTAGTAATTTGTTTGAGAATACTATTTGAAAGGACAGCTTTAATCATTAGATTTCCTTTCCGCTTAGTTTCTCGCGAATTTACACTATATTTCACTATTATTACACTATTTTTCACTATGGACTGCCTAAAAAAGTGATGAGGTACTAAACGATTTAAAATGCCAGCTTTCTGCAAGATTTGCATTCATTAAAAGTTGCAACTATGGGGATTTGAGATGTCAATAGGTGTTGCAAACAGTTGGTTTTGTGCCGAGGTTTGTATGTCACTTGATATCGCATTTTTGATACACAGATATAAGGTTTGCAATCTAGTCTTGATTAGAAGATTTATAAGTCTTCTAGAGAAAGAAAAGACAAACATGGATGAGCAAGCTACTGTTTCTATTACTAATCAATTTATGTTTAATCGCGTAATGATTCAAAAAGATATATGCAAGGAATTCTTAGAGTGTGTATTAGGTAAGCAAATTGATGACCTAATCTATAAAAACGCAGAACAAGCAATAGAACCTAGACTAGACTTTAAGAGTGTTAGGTTAGATCTGTTTGCTAAAACAAAACATGAAGTCTTTGACATAGAACTACAAATTCAACAAAGAGCAGATATCGCTAGGAGATATAGATACTATCAAGCATCTATTGATACAGCTTCTCTTAACAAGGGTGATGAATATGAAGATCTACCCACAAGTTATATTATCTTCGTTTGTAATCACGACCCTTTCAAAGCAGGGCTTCCTGTATATACGATAGAGAGAGTATGTATTGAGAATAATAGTATTCCTATAAAAGATGATTCTCACTGGATTGCTCTTAACTGCAAAGACTATGCAAAGACAAAAGATAAGCATCTGCTCTCTTTTATGGAGTATGTCTCTACTGGTAAAATAGATAAACAAGACAAACTAGTTACATCTATTGCCAGCGTAGTAGACAAAGCCAATGAAGATAGAGGGTGGGTGAATAAGGTGTTTTCTGTAAGTACAATAGGGGAAGATTGGGAGCGAGAAGTACGTATAGCCCGCAAAGCTGCTCTAAAAGAGGGAGAAGAACGAGGTCTGGAACGTGGGCGAGCAGAAGCCGCACGCTACAATTCTCTTATTGAACACCTATTTGCCGCTGGACGCGAAGCTGACGTACTTAAAGCCTCTAAAGACCCAACTTATAGAGAGCAGCTTTTTACCGAGTTTGGCATTTAATACAAAGCTAAATACATTAAGCATCAATTCATAGATCCAAAAAAAGAAAATAATGCCCTTTATTGGCAGTTGTACCAACAAAGGGCATTTTAGTTAGGCATATACAAGTTCGGTCAATTGTCAGTAACCGGCAAACTATTGCAGCTCATTAACCGTTGTAGCTTTCCATCAGGGCTCGGAATGCAGGCATACTGCGCTCTATAGTGCTGCGCGCAATGCAATACGACAGGCGCACCCAACCTTTAACGCCAAAACTGTCAGACGGAACTAGCAAAAGCTCATAGTCTTTCGCGCGTTCAGAAAATGCTATCGCATCGGGCTCTAAAGCGCGAACCCATAAATAGAATGCGCCTTCTGGCTGCACATATTCGTAACCCAATTCGCTAAGCCCTTGTGTTAGCAGTTCTCTGTTGGCGGCATACGTAGCCACATCGCTTGGCGTGCCCAAGCATTTCGCTATAACGCGCTGCAACATAACGGGCGCACAAATGTAACCTAACGCCCTGCCCGCACCAGCCACAGCTGTGCTTATTGCTTGCGCATCGCCCATGCGGTCGCTAACGTAAATGTAACCTATGCGCTCGCCCGGCAGCGAAAGCGATTTGCTAAACGAATAACACACTATAGTGTCCACATACAGATTCGGAACATATGGTATATCGGCACCGTAAGTTATTTCTCTATAGGGCTCATCAGCCACAATGAATATACGCCGACCTAGCTCTTGTTCTTTAGCAGCTAACATCTTGGCAAGCGCTTGCAAGTTTTCGCGCGTATATACAGCGCCAACAGGATTATTCGGGCTATTAATTATTATGGCACTTGTACGCTCATTTATCGCCGCCTCTATTGCCGCTATATCGGGCTGGAAGCTGGGCACACTTGCGGGAATTTCCACGAGAGTACAATCTGCGGTGTGCGTCCACGTGCGATACTCCGGAAAATATGGCGCAATAGCTATAACCTCATCGCCCGGCTCGCAAATAGCCGAAAGCGTTATAGCAATGGCTGACGATGCCCCAGATGTAACATAGACATTGCCAGCAGTAGCCGAAATGCCAAATTCGCTTGTTATGTAGTCAGCAATGGCTTTTCGCACCGCTGGATCGCCGGGGCTGGGCGTATATTCATGCGCCACTACCGGGTCTTGTTGTAGTTGTTCAACAAATGCCTGATGCACGCATTCCGGCGCCGGCACACTGGGGTTGCCTATGCTGTAATCAAATACATTATCAGCACCGATTTCAGCTTTGCGCTTAAGCCCGTATGCAAATAATTCGCGAATTTTATTAGGTTCAGCACCTAAGTCGAACATTTTTTGATTAATCATAAATACAAATCCTCCGTTTGTGCCATATCCCCAAATAACACCAGCAGCAACCTGTCGCTGTGTCGCTGGCGGAATACTCAAATCTAATTGTACTCTCGCTTATAGCACGCAGAAACCACGCAAACGTGAAGAGTATAATTCCATGGCATAAATTGCAAAACAAGGAGAAAACATGGCTATTAAAGTAATGCTCGTAAATGGTGGTCCGCACAAAAACGGTACTACAAATCGCGCACTAGATGAAATAGAAAAAGCGCTTACGGAAGATGGCATTGAAGTAGGGCGCTTTTGGGTGGGCGCAAAACCCATAGCTGGATGCATCGGCTGCCAATACTGCGCAACGCACGAAGGCGAATGCACTTTCCACGATGTAGTAAATGAATTTAATCATATTGCAGCCGACTACGACGGGTTCATATTCGGAACACCGGTGCACTATGCCGCAGCATCGGGCGCAACAACCTCGTTTATGGACAGGTCGTTTTATTCGCAGGCGCTAGGCGGTGTAAACATTTATCCGTTCAAACCTGCAGCTTCAGTTGTTGTGGCGCGCCGCGGTGGTTGCTCGTCTACATTCGATCAGCTTAACAAGTACTACACCATCGTGCAGATGCCGATTATATCGTCATCCTATTGGAATATGGTTTACGGCAATAGTGCCGAAGATGCCGAGCAAGACGCCGAAGGCTTGCGCACAATGCGCGTGCTTGGGCACAACATGGCATATCACCTGAAGTGCCAAAAAGCCGGAGAAGCCGCAGGCATTCTGCCGCCCGCGCCTGAGCCTGCTGCACGCACAAACTTTATCCGCTAGTTATATCGGCGAAATCGGGAAGACGAAGTGAGAGCTGTAAAGTTCTGGTGATACGGAAGAGCGGAGTGAAGGCTGCGCAGCTTCTGAACGTAGCTCTTCCGTATCACCAGAATCTAAGTGGAGACTGCGCAGCTTCTGAACGTAGTCTCCCCGGTTTCGCGCATCAAACGCGCTATTTCGCGCCAATCCGTCAGTCCGTCAATTCCCTATTTCGTCTAAGTGCTTATGACTGTTCTCGTGCGACAAAATCATAGCCACCAGCGCTACAACAGCAACCACCACCATATACCATGCCGGTGCCAAATTAGACCCGGTTGCCGATATAAGCGCTGTGCCTATCATAGCCGCGGTGCCGCCAAATATAGCATTCGCCAAATTGAAGCTTAATGCAAAACCGGTGTAGCGCACATCGGTAGGAAATGTTTCGGTAAGATAGCTGGAAAGCGTTCCGTCGTTAATGGTTAGCACAAAGCACATAACCAGCTCTACCCCAAGAACTATTATGAATTGTGCCGTATTCAGCAACATAAACGCAGGAACCGTAAGTACGATAAAAAGCACACAGGCGCTAATAAGCATTTTCTTGCGCCCGAAGCGGTCGGATATTTTGCCCGATATGAATATGAATGCAATGTATGCCACAAGCGATATGGTAGTAGCCAGCTGCGATTCGTCGGCAGGCATGCCCACAGCCGTTTCCAAATATGTAGGCAGATATGTTAGAACTGCATAAAAACCAACTGCATTCAGCATGCAAGCGCCAAACGAGACAATAAGTTCGCGCAAATGGTTTTTACACAAATCGCGAATAGGATGCTGCCCTTCGCTATGAGTAGTCGCCAAATTTTCCTGCATTGACTGATATGTGGGCGAATCTTCAAGCCTAGTGCGAATGTAGTGCGCAATAAGTCCAAGCGGACCAGCCAATAAAAACGGAATGCGCCATCCCCACATATTTACAGCTTCTTCAGGCATAAATATAGTCATTATGGTTGCCAGAGTAGAACCCACAAGCAAGCCAACAGCAGTAGATGCCGGAACTAGCGAACAGTACAAGCCGCGTTTATCTTGCGGAGCGTATTCAGCCAAAAACGTTGCCGCACCGGCATATTCTCCTGCAGCTGAAAAGCCCTGCACCATGCGCAGAAGCAACAACAGCAGCGGCGCACCTAAACCTATCATTGCATAGGTTGGCAAACAGCCGATAAGAAATGTTGCGCCAGACATAAGGAATATACTTACGGAAAGCGCCCATTTGCGACCTTTTTTATCGCCCAAGCTGCCCCAAAATAGTGCACCAACAGGGCGCATAATGAACGACACCGCAAACACCGCAAATGTACTAATAAGCGCTGCAGTCGGGTCTTCCGAAGCGAAAAACACCGCGGCTATTACAGTTGCAAAATAGGAATACGACGCATAGTCAAACCACTCAATAAAATTACCCAAAAACGATGAAACCGCAACGCGCCTTATAGTTGCGCCATTATCTAAATTGGGATCCAATGCAGCAGTATCTGCAGTAGCATCTGCCATGATCTCCCCTTCTCTTCTTCGGGCTAAAGGCTTGCCCGGAGGAAATGATACGCCAAAACCACTTCTTCTACGCGCATCTTTATATGCTTGAAACCTATAACGCGTGCGAACGGGGCATATCTACTAGCGCTTCACTTTATACACCATATAAATTGCGGGCACCCATACGAGCGCCCGCAATTCACAATAACTGTTAAAACTGGCAGAATTTACGCATGTTTGCCATAACTTTTACGCCGGCGACCGCGCCCGTTAGTTAGCAGAGCCACGCCTAGTGCCGCGCACGCAACACCAGTTAGCACCAAAATACCGGGAACGGTTAAATCGCCAGTTTGCGCCAAAGACGTTAAGTGGCGAAGCGCCTTAGCAGGAGCACTATTTGACCCCGCCGGAGCCAAAGCCGAGAAATTAGCCACCACGGTGCAATCCGATTCCACTGTTAAAACAAACGAAGTAGGAGTAGTGGGTTTCAGCGTCTGTGTTTGTCCTTTACTTGTCAGAGTAATGCTATCGGCTTGCCATTGCGAAGACTCTGGAGTAAGCGTAAATTCAACCCTAGTACCAGCAGCATATGTATGCTTACCAGATGGCGTTATGCTGCCGTGCCCAGAAGACGAAGCGTCAACAACACATTCGACCCCGGGAGTTGGCGGGTTAATAATAGGATCGTCTTTCTTTTCGTTAAACGATGCAATTATGCGACCACCCGACGCGCCTACCGTGAACGAATGCACCTCGGTTGCACGTGCCTCGGCATCAACGCCGCGCGCTTCAGAATTATCCAGCGCCATCATCTGCGGTGCTTCGGCAACTCCATCGTAGCTAATCATGTACCCTTCCGTGCGGAAACCATCAAACGTATAACCTTCGTCGGCCCGTTCAGTTAGCAATAGTTTTTCTCCTGCCGGCACGCTAAGTGTAGCGCTAACTTCGCGCCCATCGCGTGCAACTGTGCCGCCCTCACCAACAGTTACATCTACCGTAAATTCATCCACTACAAAAATACCGCGCACCCACAGGTTTTGAGATATACCCGACAGCACAAGACAATTTCCCATACTGCGCAATTCGTCAAGCGTGTAGGTTTTTACCACGTTTCCGTTGGCAGAACCGCTGCGCACTTCGGCACCCGTAAGCATATACCCATCGTTTGCGCGGAATGTAAATGCTTGGCTTGCAAGTTTGTCGCCCTGAACGCTTATGCTAGACGGACGCACGCTGCCGCCTGCATCGCTAACGCCAACCACAGTGTAGAAGTTACCGGGTGTTTGCGGGTCTTGCCAAGTGGCATTACTGGGACTAGCTGCACCACCCTGCGCAAACGTTACCTCTAAGCTGGTGAAATTGCTATCAACATTCGGATATGTATAACTTTGGGCAAATTTATCTATAAACACCTTAGTGCCATTTACCTTCAGTTCAGCAATATATGCTTTGTCGTTGTCGTAGGTAAACGTGAATGTCTGCGGCTTATCAATTATCGCATCAAAGACTCCCTCACCGGGGCTTACCGCACCACCTTGCCCGTTCACTATTATTTCCACAGGAGTAGTATTTGCCAAAACCGGTCTGGTCTTAAACACAACATAAACAGCCGCTAAATCGCTAGTTGTATACTTGCCGTCTAATACAAAAGCGCCGTCATTCACATTGTTATCTTGCAGAATTTTGCGACTTCCATCGTTATAATGCAGCGAAATATACGAGATGGTTTTACCCTCGTCGGGTTGCAAATTCATAGGAATATCGCTTCCCACCGGAACACGCATTGGACTAGCTGCACCCAACACACTGCCACCGGTTACAAATAAGCTAGCATTTGTTAGTTCACCCTGAGTGCCAAGTGCGTTGTCTTCCTTGTTGCCTATTGGCTCTACAGTAGGAATAAGCTCCACACTTGTAGCGTCTACATATTGCAACCCAGTTTTATAGTAGCGAATGCTCTGCTCATTGGTCGCCGCTTTACTTTGCGCCTGTGCACCTAAAGTCGCGCCAACGTTTTCAGCACTACGAACATTATTCACCAAGCCACCAGACCTCATACTCTTTAAGTTGGCTATATTGTTCATAAATTCGCCGTGACTTATCTGCTCGAAATCTAGGTCTATCAGATTAGAGCCACCATCTAAACTTGCCTGCAACCGAGTTACAACATAACCCGCCGCCGGATAGAACAAGAATATGTTCTCATCGGCTGTGTAGTAAGGAACGGTGGTGTTTTCAGGCCATGCCGACACATTCTTAGTAGAAACCTGCACCCACACAGGCACTTCTTTAGGCGCTATAGGCGCAAACGACACTACTAAATTGTTGCTGCCGTCGCTAAGAGTGTTGTAGTTTACGAAGAATACATTGCCCGGCTTGGTTGTAATTGATGCGCCATTTAGCGTAATGCCTTGCACCTTATATCCATTTGCAGGCTCGGCGCTTATCTGCAGAAAATCGCCTTCAGCCACTTGAGCCGTACCACTTGCAGGCTGAATTATCCTACCCATACTTTCGCATCCGCTGGCTATGCTTACGGTTGCGCTGCGCAATTTCGCTGCCGGGGCATCTGCGCTGCGCTTGTCAAATACAGCATGCACGCCCACTATGCGGTCAGTAACTACCAGCGAATAGCTGTATTGATTCTTAGCCGGAATGGTTTGCACTTCAGTTGTGCCATCGTCGCCCAAATAGGTAATTTGTATTTCTTTCATCATATCGCTTGTGGCATTTTCGGGCACAAACGTCAGATTCAGCGTCTCGCCAATTGTGGCATTATATTTGCCTGAGGGCGATATGGTGCCACCGTTAGTACTAGATAGATTTATTTCCACCTTAGTAGATTTTACAGGCTCAAACATCACCTTCACATCTACCGCAGCACTACCAGATGAAAGCTCTGCAATTAGGCTGCCGCTAATATTGATGGTACTGCCGCTCATTTGCTGCGTTATATCGCGGCTACCTACAAGTACCTGCCCTACTTTGTAACCCGCATTCGGCGTTGCAGTTATCGTTATAGAACTATCTGCGCCCACAAACTGATTTCCAGAAGGCGACACGCTTCCACCTTCGCTACCTTTAATAGTTACAGGATAGCTAACCGGCGGCTTTGAGTTGCCATCTTCCTTAAACGCACACTCAATCCAAGTTTCAGCTGTAATTTTCATAGTGTGCGAAAACGCGCTATCCAACGATAAATTCGCTATAACATTGCCATTGGCATCTACTTGACGCATGAAATCGGCGGTGTATCCTTCATCGGGCTTCATGGTGAAAGTTTGCTCTTTACCAGCTGCTATAAGCGAACTACCCGAAGGGCTTATAGTGCCGCCAGCGCCCAACACCTGTGTGTGTACACTTACGCGCGTATCGTCTGGCACAAACCGCACAACCACAGCATGTACATCACCGGTACCCGTAAACGGCAACTGCAAAGTAGCACCATAAACGCTACCCGAAAGCACGCTGTTAGCTCCAGAAAGCGCCTGTTCGCGCCCGTCAATTAATACTGCGCCAATAACAAACCCGCTATTCGGACTTACAGTTACTTGCGCTGGCTGCTTAGCGCTAGCGTAAACATTTCCGCTGTTGCTTAGCGTGCCGCCATTAACACCGCCCTGCGTAACGGCCTCAAGTGTATACTTCGTCAGATTATTGTTCGGCGCAGCTGCGAACACCGCATGAATGCTATGTGATTGTTGCACGTTGCCGAATACATATTCTCCAACTGAATTCAGTTCTATGCCAACAGGATTACCATCTACTATCAATTGGCTAAGTTGCATGCCTGCACCGGGCTGGAATGTGAAAGCCTGATTGCCATTTTCTGCCACTTGCACACGATTCTTACCAGTGGCATCAGGCGTACCAGCAGGATCTATGCTGCCGTCACCCTCGCTAGACACCCATATATCGAAGTATTCTTTCTGATCGGTCGGATCGCTGTAATCAGACTGTTTGAATTCTATAAGAATTTCTTGGTCGCTTGTTATGCCCATTATGGTATGCGTTTCGCCCACCTGCGTGCGCACACCATTAACGGTCATGTACGTAACATAGCCCGTGCCCGGCTTAAAAGTAAACGACAAGCTGCCACCATAATTCACAAGTTTGCCCTGAGACGTGAAAATGTCATCGCCAGATGCAGGATTTAGCATCCAAGCTTGCTGATCGGTCGACGTACCCGCTGCAAAAGACACCTTCGCAGTAAGCTTTTCACCGGTATGGTCTTCGCTAAAGAAAGCAGTAACAGTGTCGTAGCCTTGCGTTATTAGTGCGCGACCCAACATGTAGGTATAAGCAGCGCCGTTTGCGCTTTGAGCATTTAGTTGTACATCGCCGCCTGTCCAAGTAAGCACCGGCAAAGATGAATTTGCGCCAGAAGACACAGCAACGTTTGCCAACTTGCTCTTCTGACCTTGCGTTCCATCTTCGGGTGTTATAGTGAACAACACTCCGGCATCTGCGCTGTTAGAGGTATAAGTTGCATTTGCTGGATTTATGGTACCTGTACCGCTGAAATTGGCAGTAGTTTCCACCTTGCCACGCAGCTGATACGTTATAGGTGCAGGCGGTTTTGGTGAAGATGCGCGCGTAAACGTTACCGTTATGGCACCGTTTTCAGCCTTCACTTTGTCGGCTGGAATTGAATAGGTGCCATTTGTGGGGTTCAAGATATCGGCACCACACTTCACAACAACCGAATAGCTGTAATAGTTATTACTGTCTTCGTCGCTAGCCTTAGGCGTAGCCGTAAAATCTATAGTGGAAGTGGTAAATTCCACCGTGCGCTCTTGAAGCGACGATGCGCTGGTCAAACTTTTGCCCTGTACTGCCACGGTTCCATAAGAGCTATCGCCTTCTATTGTGAATATAGCTGTAACCGGGTTTTCTATGGGCTTATCGCCCTTGTCTTTAAACTCAATTTCAATTTTGGCACTGGCATCTTCAAGTGCGCTGCCAGCTATAGTAAAGCTGTTGTTCGCACCTGCCACAACACCATCGGTAGCACCATTTACTTTAACAATAGCCTCGTAGCCGTTATTGGGCGCCGCAGTTATAACAACGTCTCGATCATGCAAATACGTAACCGTGCCATTTGCGCCCGATGAATCCATAGTAACGCCAGTTCCAGAAACAGTGCCATTTGCGCCACCCGTTACCACTATGTCGCGCGTCTGCTGTACAAGCCTAAAATCAGCCTGAACATCAACGTCTGCCAAAACATCGGTAATTATGTAGCTGCCGGCAGCAGTCATGCTTGGTGTAACAGCCACACCATCAACCGTTAGCTTCGCCAAATAATACGTATTTTGATTGCCTTCTATGCTTATTATTTTCGATCCGCCATGCACAACGGTAGAAGATGCTGGTCCCACGCTTACGCCCGCATCCGTTGCTGTAGTCTGGGGAATGTAATTATTTGTAACAGTAACCGTGTGGTTCGGATAAGTAATTTGCGTGCCATACCTAAAATGCGCCACCACAGAGGTAGTGTTATTTATTCCCGTTAAGGTAAGTGTGTCGCCAACAACATTTGCGCGTTGCTTGCCGGTGCCGTTCAGGTCAACCTCGACGTAGTCGAGCACGCTGCCGCTAACTCCATTAAATTGGAAAGTGGCAACACCCGACAGCGTGGAATACACCCCTTTAGGATTGCTTTCCGTATTCGTAGAATCTGCCGTCTGGGACATTTCGCCAGAAATAACCGTCACGGTACCTGTAGCGTCTTCTTCGCCTGCTCCAACTGAAACATTAATCAGCTTACCCTGCGCTGCGGTTGTTGCTTTGAAGTACGCCGCTATAGTGTATTCATTGCCCAAGGTAGGAACTGTGAAATCGAGGTAATTCAAACCGGGAAGCGCTTGTAAGCCGCTGCCTTGCTGCGCAGCAGGTGCGTAAGATTCAATAACCGAACCAGCCGTGCCCTGTAAAACATCGACGCGAGCCAGCTCGTAGCCGCTGAACGGCAAAAACGTATACTGAACTTTGGTGCCCGGCGCATAGTTTATTTTGCCAGACGGAGTAACTTTGCCGCCCACATCTGGGAAGTTGTATCCAGCGCTGGAATCTACCTTTGTTGCCGCTATAGCCGATACGGCTACTTTCTTTTCGCTTGCAACAGAAACGGCAAAAACGCCCACACCTGCGCTTAGCGTGTTCGCATCGGTTATAACTACACTTCCGTTGTCCAGATCGAACGAATTTACAGGCACAACAGAGGTGTTACCCCCATTTTGCACAATATGCCAAACGCGTATTTTGTCTTTCTGCGCGCTGGTGTTCGCCAGAATGCGTACTTCGTTTATAGTTGATATTGCCTGCGGAGCTTTGTCGTCTACCGCCAACTGATTTGTTATTGCTAGGTCTAACGCGGTGGTTATTTCATCTCCATCCGCTGTATTTAGAAGCTCATTATATATAGTTGCGTTGCCACCATTTTGGGAAGGGATAATGTCGGTTGCTTTCAATGTAGCGCCACCACGATACGTCCAAGCACTTACGCTGGCATTGCTTCCTGCATCTGTCATTTTTTGGAATTCGAAAGTTGCGCCGCAAACCACAGTTTGGGAATTTGATGTAACAGCGTAGCCCGTGCTGTCCTTCGCGACTAAGTAGAAATTATACGTAGGTGCTGCAGACGCATTCCCAAAATCAAGTATATCTTTTACAGTTTTGCCGCTAGCGTCTTTTACGTTTGCGTCGTTTAGCCAAAGTGCAACGCTAGCATTTTTACTAGCATCGGCTGTTGCGGCAAATTCCGTACTTTCAAAAATGGCAGTTTGTGCTTGTACGCCGCCATTCATTTCATAAACTACCCACTTGTAGGTGTATTCATTATTGCTGTTCGGAACACCACTCGTAAGCTGGGCGTTTATGGTGTAATCAGCCTTGTGCGCATCTTGCTCTAGCAGCGGTTCACTCTCTATTTGAACAGGAGCCGCATTCGTTATAGTAGCCTTGAAATTACTGATTACTTTAACGCTTACGGTTGTAGATACCTGATCGCCGCCAGCGCTAAGTTGGCTGCTTTCTGTACTTACACCAGAGCCGTTTTCCTCCCAATTCATTCCATCGGTAGCACGGCTTTCCTGTTTCTCGCCGGTGTCTATGTTGCGTATCGCCCCATCTGTCTGCGCTAATGCCGACGCGGGATTCAATCCCAGCACCATACAAACAGCCAGCACTACTGCTAGCGCTCGTTTCAGCTGTTTTCCCATTGCACTTCCCATAGTGAACCCTTTTCCCTTTACTTATTTGCACTCTTGCACTCGCAACTTAATAAATGCTGCACGTAAAGCATTTCTTTGTTTCTTTGTTGAAAATGTTTCATGTGAAACATTTAGTTAAGTACTTCTATATCTATCTTTGCTGCTGCTTGACCTACTAGCTCTTCTGTATCTTTGTCATATGCTGAAAATGTAGCTGTACAGGCATAGCTTCCTTTTGGAAGCGCCACATCTAGTGTGTCTGATTGGATGTGATAGTTTGGCTCTATCATGTCTGTTTCGTATATCTTTTCCCCTGTGTCATCTCGCGTTATTTCTACGCGCATCAGATAGTTGTTGGCAGGTACGTTTTCTATACGCAACTCGCCGGGTGCGGTGCCGTTTTCAAACTCTACATAAGAGGCAATAGATATGTTGAACATGCCCTCTTCAACCACACGGTCTAGTTCTGCTTGTATCTCTTCTGGAGTTTTGCCTTCTAGCTGACCAAGATCGCCTTGACGGGCGCTTTTGCTTGGACCGTTACACAGGGTAAAAGCAAGCAAAATTGCCGCAACAATAGCCACAATGGCTATAACGATTGCTACCCAGAAGCGCGCTTTATGTTTACGTTTAGACGCCGGCACAGACTGAGACGTAGCAGGCTGTACGTACCCTCCCTGAGACTGCATGTTAGACTGCGTGGGCATTTGGGGTGCCACAGGCGGCACCCCAGACCCCATCCCATAACCGCGCACCCTATTTCCCGCACAATTTTGTTGCAGGTTGTTCTGGTCAAAATTAGCCTTTTGGTTATTTCGAAATGCATCAGTCATAGGATTTCCTTATTAGTACAGTTACGCAGTTTCGCGACTTACAGAGAGGTTGCAGCTTAAGACACCGCGCCAGCAGAAACGGTATAGGAAATGGTAAAAATTTGCTGACCTGTCTTAAGACCATCGGCAATACTGTTTAGCTTAGTGCTATTGCCAGCCATTTCTAGACCCATTATGCATGGAAGAGCTTGATCGGCAGGCTTAGCCTTAACCATCCAATCAACATCGGTGCCATCTGTATCAACTACTAAATCAATAGCAGTGTTGTCAGTAGTCTTTTTCTGATTGCCTTCATTTTTGCCAGCAACCTTATCAGCTTCATCAGCTGATGCCGACTTTGCATCACTAGGCTTCAAACTCATTGCCAAGTCACCTACAGCGCCTGTAGGATTTACAGTCGCAATAGTAGAGCCATCCGTAGAGGCAGGCTTTAGAGTCCATCCAGTCGCATTAGCATCCATGGCAACTTTTACATTAGTTACAGCAACAGGAAAACTAGAATTATTCTCAATACGATAACCGGTGGCTTTATAAGCACCATCAACTTCGTTCTTGCCACCAACTGACGGACAAGACACAAAGCCACCTGCAGAATCGGCAACTACAACAACATTTAACGGAACTGCTACATCAATATTGGTAATTTCAGCCTTTAGTTTAACGTTAGTCGTTATACCAGCCTTGGTCGCATTGTTGTACTTCGACATGTCCGAACCCTCAATGTCGCCACCAGTTACGGCAGCGAATGCAGGCATAACGGTTCCTACCGCTAGTGCTGCGCTAAGCGCTACTGCACCAAAAATCTTACTTGTCTTTTTCATGGCTTTTCCTCCTTTATTGTTTAAGCCATCTGTCCACTGCTTGCGCGGTCCTCAAATGCCCTTTCCCAATAGGCTCGGACCATGTTCCGTTTGTCTACTAACATTCGGAACAAACCGACATTGCGGTCTATTCACTCCACCCGTTAAGGCGGGGTGGCGGAATGCTCAGCTGCTCTGCGGTCCTCGCTCGAAAGAAATGTTCACAGAACATTTCTTTCGCTGTGGAACTCGCTTTGTGAGCACACCGCCGCACCGCCTTAGCTGCTCGAATACATTTCTCACTCCTTTCTAATTCAGCACGTTTATCGTTATCTTGGCAGCAGCTTTTCCTACCTCTTCGTAGGTCTGTTCGTCTAATGCTGTAAATGTGGCTGTAGCCTCATGTGCCCCAGCATCTAAGTCTTTCGCAAGCGCAATGTTTTCGATGTATTGGTCGGGCTTTAGTACTCCAGACTCATACAAAACATCGCCCGTATCGTCTTCTGTAATGGTTACTTTCATCAGGTAGTGATTGCCGGGCACGTTTTCAATGTATGCAGTACCAGAAGACGTACCGTCTTCAAACTGAATTACAGACGCAATTGATATGTTGAACATGCCTTCTTCAACTGTACGGTCAAGTTCTGCCTGCATTTCTTCTTGAGACTTATAAGGCGCTTGCCCAGTTTGCGCATTAGGATCAAATAAGCTGTTGCCGTTACATGCAAATAGCCAAACTAAAAGCCATATAGCCAAAGCCACAACAACAATGCCCACAACCAAAAGGATTGTTTTCTTTTTACTGCTATGGTTAGCGCTATTTTTGCGACCATTGTTGCTGCCGTTGCCGCCTACGTTTGCGGAACTCGAGGTTTGTGTTTGCGGCGGCACTTGCGTTTGCGCTTGCGTCCTAGTAGGTCGTGACGAACTATTTGCACCAAAACGCGAAGACGACGCACTGGGTCTTTGCACGCGATTCGCATCTGCCCCGTCTACTCGCCTTACCTTCGGTCTTTGCTGGTTGTTCAGGTTCTCGTTTGCCATCAATCTATTCCTAATCGTCGTCTTATAAAACCCAAGACAACCGAATAGAAATAAAATAACCAACCCTGATATACTGCAATTAAGTCAAGCGTCCGACTGGAATGCATCGTTTATACTCAGGCGCTTTCTTACGCCTAAACTACATAGTTTTACAGGCAAAACTTTCTTGCTAAATAATAAAAAACATGATAGTCTTTTGCCTGTAAGAAGCCTGGCGCCGAGGTCACAGAGCCTCACATGCGAGGCTTTTTTCATGCCTATTTCAGCGGAAACACTGACATAAAGTACTTCTGATTCTTTGAATTGCGCTTTATTTGAACCGCAAAGTTAACCCCATCAGAAGATGTGCCAAAAAATCTAAAGTATTTGTTTCCTGAATCGTGAATAGATTCCGGAGCGCATGTAGTTTTTCTTATCAGTTCTATTGCGCAAGGGTACAACATTAGGCGTCTCTGGCGTTCTGCACTGTTTTTCTGCTTCAAATGCGCCCAAAATAGATCTAAAAATACTTTATCTCCACCAAAATATCGTGAACGTACATAAGCCATCCTACGGTTTGATTTCACAATACTGTTATAGACAGCACGAGCTTTACGAAACAAATCACTTGTTCCGCTAGCTTTCAAACACGCAGCAGATGTCTTATAGAAATTTGGCATGCATGCAAGTATAGTGCATTTATCATGCAATAGGAAAGATTCATTATTCTATTCGGTTGTCAAGGTGCGGTGGTGCCGTTTTGCCATTTGCATGGCATATTGCATACGTCGGGAATTAGTGGCTGCGTTTTGCTGTGGTGCAGCCACGTAATTCCTGAAACGTGTGGTTTATAAATTCGCTAAAGCTGATTGAGCACTTGCAACTTTCTTTGCAGCAGAAGTGCTGCTATCGAATGTCCAAATGTCGTTATCGGTTGGTGCACTACCACCTGTACCGCCGGTAGCAACATTGACTAAATCAATCGTCCAAGTAACCTCAGCCACATTGTCAGCCGTTATGCCCGTATCGGGATGTGCAGCTAGCTCATTCATAACAGCTTGAACTGCAGCACCGTTAAGCTTCATGGTCATGTTGCCGGAAAGTGGCGGATGATTGGAATCGCTAGTCGCTGCTCCTACTACTTGCTGGAAAGTAGTATCGCCGCCATCTAGGCTAAATTCGCTTCCAACAAATCCAAGCGTCACACCATTTACAGCACTACCAAACACTGAAGACGCATCCGTGCCTGCAGCCGATTGTGCACCCACCTTAATTTGCAAAGGAGTTCCGTTATTGACACTTATAGTTTCTTCTGATGAAACAGGTGTATCTGACTGCGGCGCACTTAGATCAAATGTAGCCACGCTGTTGTCAGGTACTTCCACACTGTAAACTGCAGTCCATCCAGCATACAGATTAATGTTGCGAACACCATTCTTGTCTGCTGCAACATCAGACGCATCCCCTGCTGCAGTTTGCACTAGTGCCCGCAGCTTAGTATTGTCAAGAGTTGCGCCAGCATTATGCACAAGCGGCGAACCCGTTATGTTATCTATACGCCAGTCGCGCAAGGTAAAGCCATACATCTTAGCACTATCAGCCACATCACCTGCTGCCGGCAAGATTAAGCTGCTATCGTCCACACTAAACGTCTTATCCGCTATGCCTAAATCTCCGCTTCCATCAGCATATTTAGCAAAATTAAGCGTATAAATGTTGGGCGTAGATGCAGCATATACCGTAGCCACTCTGTCATTTGCATTTCCAGATGCAGCATTCGGGAACAGCTTGTCAAAAGTGCTGTTATCGCCAAGCGATACATCAGCCACACTCTCATAATTGTTGGACGCATTCTTAGCATCCCAGCCGCTAAGCGTATATCCCGTGTTGGCTACAGCTTGCTTAAATGCCACTTTTTGGTCTTTGTTTGTACCGAAATCATCAACTATGAACGTTGTTATATAGTTGCTATCCACATCGGTTAGCTGCGTAGCCACACGACCAGTTTCGTTATCTTTTTCGGCATAACGCACGGTGTAGGTGTTCTTATTCCATACCGGATGAAGCGTTAAGCTGTCCTGCAGTACAGGTGTATCTGTAGTCGCATATTCGGCAGAGCTGTCTGCCCAAGCTTTAAACGACACCCACTTATTACCTTCATCTGTAAGTGTCATGCTGCCGCCCATGTCTCCAAGTGCAGCCGGCACAGCAGTATTCCATGCCACATGCTTTATGCTGTCCTTTGTACCTTGCGAATATCCATCCGCATTGTTAACAAATTCCACTTTCAAAAGCACGTTATAGTAAACATCTATCTTGGCATTTTTGTCAGCAGTTAGTGTTGCTTGCGTACTAACCGAGCTGCCTCCATGGTTTGCATCTAGCAAATACACATACTTTTCAACGTGATTGTTATAAGCCGCCGCGTCATATTCGCGACCATCTTTCTTGCTAATCTTTTCTTTGTAGTAATCTTTTAGTGCGTTGTCAGTTACTGTTGTGCTGCCGTGCTGCACCGTGCCAGCTTTTATGTCCACCACATCGCCTGTTGTAAGGCTAGAACCGCCTACCTGCGCTATGGTTTCTGTAGTGGTAACACTGTCATAGTCCCCCGTTGCTGGGTCTTGCCAGTGATAAACCACCGTAAGTTGATTATCTCCTGCTACCCACTTGGCGTACATTACCATAGCCGTGCCATCACCATAGGCTTTCACCGCATCGCTCATCTTTGTGTAGTTTACGGTGTTAGTGTCGCCCGCAGCTTTCAGCCAGCCACTAAATACGTGCCCCACCTTACTAAAACCAACTTGCTCAGCTGTGGGCAACGTTATATTGGCTGTGTACTTCACATTATTAATGAAAGTGCTGTTCGCTGTACCCTGCCCACCATTCGGATCAAACGTTATGGTGTAGGTCTTGGGAGTCCATTTACCGCTAAGCACTATTGTTGTAGCCGATCCATTGCCTATCAGTTCTTTGAAAGTTGCCGTGTTTAAAGTGGTGTTTACAGCGTAAGTCTCATTTGCATTGCCACCGGTAAAACCACCGAATGTGTAGCCCATAAGACTAGGCTCTGCAGTATAGAGCTTCGCTGGTGTAGCCGTCGCAGCTTCTTCTATGTTTGTAGATACAGACGCTGTTTGGCTAGGTGTGTCAATCAGTACTGCGCCATCAACATCTTGGCTATTCGTGAAACTGAACGTGTATGTAACCAAATCCCAGTTAGCCGTAATATCTATGGTTGCCCCATTCGCAGGGAAACTGTTTGCGGGCAATATGTTGGATATGCGTGTACTACCAGTTGATACCTGTGTGCCGTTTGGTCCGGTGTAGTTTTTGAAACTGTAGCCTAAGTTCGTCGGGTTTGCAGCACTTATATTTATAGGTGCGGAAGCATACGCAACGTTAGCTATGTCTGCCGGAAGCCCTGTTGCACCTGCCTTGGCGCTGATGAAGTGTAATTTATACTTGTTTTCAGCCCACTGCGCATTAAGCACTATGGTGTTATTGGCACCCACATTGCCGTTGGAAACAAGGTCTTCTACATTAACTGTATTTGTATATGTATTTGCCGCAGTACCAGTAGTTGCAGGCTTCCAACCAGATAATGCATAGCCTTGACGCTGACGCACGTTTGTATCTGTGCTCTTAGGTAATGTGATAGCTGCGCTCTCTACAGTAACCGTCTTATCTGCAGGCCATGATGTGCTATTGAACACACCCGATGCTCCATCAGCGAAATGTAGGGTGTAGTTAATTGGAGCAACAATTGCCGTGCATTCTAGATTGCCCCATGTTCCAGTTTTTATTGTAGTATTATCCCCAGATTGATCTATTAATACGGAGCCTTGTCCAACAACAGTAACATTCCAACCAGTATATTTATATCCCAGCTTAGTTGGATTAACTAAAACGAAATCCTCATCACCTGCTTTATAGCTTGTACGTTGTCCAGTAAGTTCAGCCCCATCATATCCTTTATAGGTTATTGTGTATTGTCTGCTGGTCCACTTAATGTAGATATCCTTTGAATAGTTGGGGTTAAATATGTTGCTTGTAGATTCGTGGGTATAGTCACTCTTAACTGCAGGTATCGTAAAGTCTTTGTCTAGGTAAAAGCCATCAAACGTATATCCATCTACACTAGGAGCGTATATGTCGTAGAAGTTACTCGTTCCGGGACGCACAGCCTGTATCCACTTGCT
>NZ_JAAKEF010000010.1:0-34175 GCF_011039055.1 Adlercreutzia sp. ZJ154 | reverse complement strand
CCACTTGCTATGCGTTTCGGTGTTTTCCCAATATGCCCACTGATAAAAGTCTGTATCGCCTGTGACATACGGTGCATCTTTGGTTATATCTACACTGATCTCTTCTGAATAACTACCATTGTTTGCTTTCTTATATTTCAGCGTGCAAGGAACACCAGAGTGGACTGTTAAGTTAAACCCAGCATCTCTCGTCGATGCACCTGCACCAGCAGCCATAACCCGTACTGCACCTGTGCTGGCACCTAAATCCATCGTTAGAGAATCGCCGGCTGATGCGCCTACGCTGCGAACTGCACGAAGCACATTCATTGAATTGTCTTCGCCACTAGCCTGCACTTGGCTTACAGTTTCTGCATCGCCCAAATTCAGGCTTAGGCTTACCTCAACTGTACTAGCGCCTTCCACTTTAGCTGTTACGGCACCGTTTTCATCTATGCTAACCGGACGAGCCTTATAAGAATAGCTAACTTCAATATCGCCCGGAGCTTCCAAATATCCACCATCAAACAGGTTTGCGGTTTCGCCTTCTGCTAGCTCAAATGGCTCATCTGCAATTTTCACACCATAGGGCATAAAGTGATTATTTGCTACAGGAGCACCTAAACTCCAAGCGTATTCGCCGCTTTCGTTATAGGGTACATAAATGTTTGCTCCGTTTACACCTACAAGCGCTGTGGGGTCAACACTCTCAACGCTACCCAATGCAATTATGTTTTTCAGGTTTGTATTGTTGCTAAACGCCTTAGCGCCAATTGCCTGCACAGACGCAGGAAGCGCAATGTATTCTGTCTGTGCGCAGCCGCTAAAAGCTTCATCGCCAATTTCTTTAAGCGCACTGTTCAGATTGACAGAGCGCATAGCAGCACAATTTGCAAAGGCAGCGTTGTCTATAGTTTCCACATTTGCCGGCACATATATAGAAGTAAGACCGGTGCCTTCAAAAGCGTGCTTGCCAATTGTGGTAAGAGTTTCAGGCAGCTGCACCTGAGTAAGTTCTGTCATGTTTGCAAATGCGCTGTCGGCTATTGCGGATACAGGATATGTTATGCCGCCAACTTCAGCTTGTGCGGGAATTTCTATGTAGCCTTTGGCGGTTGCGCCCGCATCGCCGGCGCTCCACTTAACAGATAGCGTGTAATCGGACAAAAGCGTGTATGTAAGACCACTTGCCTCAGCAGTTTCTCCCGGCTTTGCGGGTTGCGTGAAGTTTCTAAAGCCCGCTGCTTCCCAAGCAGTACGTGAATAGTCGCCCGCTAAAGCCACGTTTGCGCTTGCAATAGCATCTTCACTAAATGCAGCCGCGCTTTTTTCTTCGCTATTTACAAGAACACCTTCAACTTTAACAGGTTTATCTTCTGTAGAAATTGCTTCAACGTTGCTGTTTACAATTATTGTTTGAAGATTAGCGTTGCCCGCAAAAGCACCTTCTGCAATTTGCGTGCACTCAGGCGCTATGTTTGCCGTTGTGCCAATGCCAGCCGGCACAGCCAGCAGGGTTTCAAAATCGTTTGTGTATAGAATGCCGTCCCGTGTGGTAAAAGATGTCGCAGCGCTTCCAATAGAAATGGCCGAAAGCTTAATACAACGGGTAAAAACATAAGCAGGGACGGTGGCCAAAGAATCAGGAAGCGCTGCGATTCCCTCCTTACCCTCGGGACAGGATAGGAGACTAGTTAAATCGGCATTGAATAACATGCCGTTATAACTTGCGAATTTGGTACTTTCGGCATCCACTTCTATCGCCGAAAGGTTAGGGAAATTTGTAAAGAATGCTGGGTCTATTTGCTCGATCGTTGCCGGAATATGAAGGGTAGACACCTCGGGCGATGTGGTTTCGCCAGCTGCAGCATTAGCCGGTGCAGCATTGCCAATAGCCGTAACGGTGTATAACTTGTTGGCGCTTGCCACATGCGACGGAATAACCATGTCTGATTCTGGCATTTCGGCGCCCGTGGAAATTAGCGTAACGGTGTCAGCAGCATCAGTATTGATGCGATACTTCAAGCCGGCATATTCAATGTCGCCCACAATGGTCGATTCGCTGCCTATAGGAGCGGCTGCCACAATGTGTTCGCTGGAAGAATTCAGGTACTCAATTTTGCCAGATGCGTTTGCCGCAGCAGGCTCATCTGTTGCAGCCGCTGCGTCAACTGTGCCAGCCGAACTACCGTTTTTAGCGGGCGCAGGCGCTTCAGCTGCAATGCTGCGTGTTTCATTGATGAATTGACCAGACGAAGAATTGGTGGTGTTTGCACCGTTATCGTTGGGTGCATTGTTTGCATCGTTTTCAACAGAATTGTCGTCGGCATTGCTTTCGGTAGCAGTAGCAGCCGATTCGCCGCTAGTATCTACGGCATAAGCGATTGACTCTGCAGACACAAAGCCTACAAGTAATGCTACAACTATCGAAATTAAAACAATTGTATGCATGAGCGAACGCGCGCTCACAGAGCAGTTCCCAAGCTTATTCATTTTTCTGTCCCTATAACACTTGCTTGCGTTTAACGAGTTTCCCGACTCGTTCGCGTTTTCCCGACGCGTAGCTTGCATTAAAGCGATTGGTCGCAAAATTTGCAAGCCCTTTCACATTTTCACCAAAAAGAAAAATGCCCGCATAAAGCGAACATTTGTACTTAGATACCGCTATAGCATTAGCAAGTAATGCGTATATTTTGTCAGCTATACATTTTCCAACGAGCGCATAACAGCATCCGAAAGGCCTAGGATGCATGCATAATACCCATCTGGATACACTTCGCTAACCTTATCTCTAAGTGCGCCAATCCAAGCACGGGGGTGCTCTTCTATGAAAAATTTCATATCTTCCAAACTTAGCTCTCCCCCATCCACACGGCGGCACATCTCAGATAGAGCCAGAAGCTCTATTCCTATATGGTCTGCATATTGGTTGTTCGCATTGCTTACTTCAAGCCCCATATCGCGCAGAATGTTCTGTATCTTAATTGTAGGCTCTCCAAATCCGACAGATATATCCTTACCTTGATACATCGTTTCCCAAGGAAAAGCAGAAGGGGAAGGCGGTCCTATGAAAAGCTTTGTGTATTCAACGGCTGTGTTCTCTACCACATCTTCGCCTGCCTCTTTGCGTTTGCCTGCCTTCTTTGCAAACTCAAGGCACTTATCTATGCCCTTTTGCACCTCTTCGTTATCGAAGTTTGGGAATGTCTCCCAAAAAGAAGACTCTAAACCTACACTTGGTGTTTGGGTTATAGGTTTTAGCAGTGAATTACCAAGAAAAGCCAGTACATCCGCATAGACTTCTAATCTGCTATCTTTCATATCAGACCTTTCTCTGCGCCAAAGAATGTTCTTATTATCTAACACTATGCCCTCTTTAAGGCTAGAGCCGCTACATATAGCAGCGGCTCTGACAATCGTGGCGATCGCTAGGGAGGGACGATCGCCCACGGAAAGGATGGCAATAATTTAAGCTATAGCGCTAGCCTCGCTGCCAATCTGAGAATCTACGCTATCGCTTGCTTGAGGTTCTTTACTTGATATCAACAGCTTTTGAGCTATCGCCCAGAATATGATGGCACCAACACTTATAGCCCCTATGGTAATGAATATCTCTGGAATGGTTGGAACGTATAAACCATACATATTCCATGTAGCAGCGCCACCTTCCTGAGCTGCAAACGTACCTAGAGCAACACCCGGAGCGCCTTCTAGGTTAGGAACAGCAAAAGCAGTTAACAGCAACCATATACGCTTACAGAGCACACCCAATATTACAAGAACGCTAGAAGTTACAACCAAAGCTGCACTCTTTCTGTTCTTCGCAAACACAAGAATGCAGAACGGAATTACCAAGCCTCCTATAACCTCAAACCAGAAGAAGGGTGCCATAGAGCCTGATAGCATAATTGCTAGCGTATCAGCACCTCCCGCTCCGGGATATGCCATGGTAAGCACCTCGCAGCCGATGAAGAATGCATCCACCGCGATGCATGCGCAAAGAAGACCCGAAAGTGTTGCCATAAGGTCTTTGTCTGTCTTGAACTTGCCCGACTTGTTCAGCCCAGATAGAACGCAAAGCAAAAGCGCCAACCCAGAATCCATAGCGCTTGCTACAAAGATAGGAGCAAGTATTGCTGTATACCAGCCTTCCTTCGCAATCTGAAGCCCGAAGATCCAAGCGGTTATTGAGTGAACAAGGATAGCTATTGGAAGCGCGAAGCGGCTTATTATCTCAACTTTATGCTCGGCGCCTTCTTTTTTGGAGCTCATGAATACAAGGTAAAGTATGTTTATCACCAAGTATAAGATTATGACGCACATATCCCAAAGAAGAGGGCTTGTGAAGTTCGGGCTTATAAGCATCCACCATATGCGCTGTATGCCGCCAACATCTATAAGCACGAACATGCCTGCAACACAAATGCAAGCTGTAGATAGTATTACAGCTGGCATGGCTACTGCCTTGAAGCGCTTTATATGAAAGACGCTAGCAGAACTTGCCACTATAAGACCGCCAGCAGAAAGACCAACAAACAGCATGAACATTATTATGTACAGACCCCAAGAGTTGGCATTTGACATGCCGGTAATTCCAAGACCTGTTAACAGCTGATATATCCAACACGCAATGCCTACAACTGCCAACACCACAAGAACTATGAAGGCAGGTTTTTTGAATAGAGTTGTCATTTTATTTCTCCTTACCTTCTCTAGTTGTAGTAGTGGACTTGAGGACGAGTGCCCTGCTCGGGAAGAAGCGTGTAGGCATTCTTTTCGCTTATCTTCTTGGAAATCTCAGAGTTCGGATCGTCTAAGTCGCCAAACACTCTGGCTTTTGTCGGACACGACTTTACACACATAGGCTCTTCGCCTTTGTCTGTGAGCTCCTGACACATAGTGCATTTTTCTGCTACACCTTTAGGGCGTACAGGCACATCTTTGTCTCCATAATTGAAATCCGGGTCGCGCACAGGCTCTTCCCAATTGAAAGAACGCGCGTTGTAGGGGCATGCAGCCATGCACATGCGGCAACCTATGCACTTGTCGTAATCTATCTCTACCCTGCCCTTGTCATCCTTATAGGTAGCGCCTGTAGGACACACCTTCTGACATGCAGGATTCTCGCAATGTTGGCAAGCAACAGGAGTGTAGCTTCGATTAAGATTCGGATAGACACCAAAAGCGCCATCTACAATATCCGTACCATCAGTAAGCACCCTATTCCACAGCATTCCCATGGGAACATTGTTCTGCATCTTGCACGCATTGGCACAAGCCTGACAACCAATACAGCGGCGTTTATCTATAACCATTCCTAATTTTGTCATGATATTCACCTATGCCTTCTGTACTTCAACTAGAGTGTCATTGAAAGGTATTACCGGACCGTACATCTTATAGTCCGCCCCTCTCAAATTGCGCTTGTCGCTTGTAACCTCTTGCATATTTCCCGATTTCATATGCTTTGACCACCAGCCTTCATAGATCTTCACAGATCCGGGTCTGACGCTCTCGTCCAAAGCTGCCGCGCAGCTGAATTCTCCGCGATTGTTGAACACTCTAACGTTGTCTCCGCTTTGGATGTTTCTTTCTTTTGCGTCTTCCGGGTTTATATATACCGTCGGGTTGGCATACTGCCTGTTCCACTCGGCATCCGCGAAAGCACAGTGTGTAAGATACTTAGTTCTAACTTGCGCAAACTGCAAAGGATATTCTTTGCGCATTGGATTCTCGTCGTATGCCTCTCCCGGACGCTCATACGTAGGAAGCGCATTATCAGAGCTTAGAAGGTCTTCATAGTAAAGTTCAAGTTTCTTGGAAGGAGTCTTGAATTCTTTATTGGTATAGAGATGCTCTTCTGTTGCTTTACGGGGAATAGATATAACACATTTGTTAGCAAGAAGATCTTCTACGGTAACTGCAGCTACACGTTCGTCCTTCGCCGTAGCAAGCTGCTTTCTAACCAATTCTTCGGCAGTACTTGGAAGATCTGCCTCTGCGCCAAAACGCTTACATAGCTCTCTTTCGATCCAAAAATCCGTCTTGCTCTCAAATAGAGGATCTATAACTTTTCCTTTAAGAAGCACGCTATGATGGCTGCTATGCAGCATTCCAGCATCTTCGTCGCTTTCATATCGCGTACATGCTGGCAAAATAACATCAGCATAATCAGTGGACGGCGTATGGTACATATCAATAGCCACAACAAAGTCTAATTTGTTGAGCCATTCTTTGGTCTTGTTCATGTTTGCTATTCTGTCGTGCAGGCAATTTCCGCCCGTTATAACAGCATGAATGCCACTGTCATCTCGAATATCAAAGATTCCTTTTGCACTTTTACCTGCAGCATAAGTAGCAGGCAAAGGCCATGCCCCAAAATTAACCTTATCGCGCCTCCATGTCAGCACGTAAGAGCCAACTCCAGCCCCTGTATCCGCTCCAATGCTGCCGACTAGTGCTGCCAAAATAGCTTGCGCATGACCCGCAACGTCTGCATTTTCAAACTTGTCTCCACCACCAAGTCCAGTAGATAAAATCTGGGGAGACATTAACGCATAGTCATTTGTTATTTCTTCCAACTTAGCTTTTGGAATACCTGTTTCTTTGGAAGCCCAATCAAGGGAGTAATCTTTTTGCTTGTTCTTCAGCAGCAAAAATACTGTCGAGTATTTATTGCCATCCTTTTCAAACTCCCCTTCCAAAACTGGATTTGCAGCAAGATTATGCCTAACTGGTGCTCCTACAGCCGCGTCCCAAACCATATAATCGGCCGGATCTATCTTTTTCCCGTCCTTGTCTTCTGAAGGCTCTTCGCCATTTCTAAGCAGCGCTCCGTCTTCGCCAACAAGGAAAGGCATGCTTGTATATTTCGTAAGATAATCACGGTCGAACAATTCGTCATCTATTATTTTAGAAATCATGCCCAAATAAAGAGCGGCATCTGTTCCGGGCTTAATTGGAACCCACTCCGTCGATTTAGATGCAGTAAGTGAAAAATGGGGATCAACCGTCACTATCTTTGTACCAGCTTCAATGGCATCGAAAAAATTAGAACTATAGGTCAGCGTAGTTTCAAGAAGATTGCTGCCAACGTTTAAAACATATTTTGACCTCTTCCAATCCTTGTACATATTGGTGCTTTGCGCATAGTTCATTTCGCCAAAAGCTTTATCAAAACCATTAGCAAACCCTATGTCTATTCCCTCGTTCATAGCACCATCGGAAACGCCTTTAGCGCCAAGAACTTTTTGCAAGAAAAGATATTCAGTGGTTCTTACTTCTCCAGCCATAATAGTAAGTACCGAGTCTTTGCCATTTTTGGACTGTATGTCTTTTATCGTGTCAGCAACACGATCTAAAGCCTCATCCCATGAGACGGATTTGAATTCGCCGCTTCCGCGCTCTCCGGTTCTGATCATAGGAGTTTGGATGCGCTCTTTACTATATACATGCTGCACTTCACCGATGCCCTTAGCGCAAATACTAGCCTCGGCATTCGAGAAAGCATCGTTTGGCTCTATCAAAACAAGACGACCATCTCGCACTGTGCATTTGTGCGAACATAGACACTGGCAATGCCTATTGTGGAATGTATATCCAATCTTTTCACTAGATCCCTCGGCATGCGCTTTTGCTGGGGCAAGCCACTCGCTTGTTGTAGCCATGCCACCTGCCATAACGCCTAACGCACCAACAGTAGCTGCGCCCTTCACGAAGCCACGACGAGTTATGCCTGTGAGCGATTTCCCTCCTGACATTTCTCCTCCTTAAAAATGCGCCAATATTCTCAAGCTTCCCCTTGAAGTCTTACAGGAAAACTTCTGGGAATTGCTTAAGTACCTTTTAGCAACCACAAAGCTGCTATCGCTTTTAATGAATAGAGAATCCAGATTCCGTTGTGGCTACTATAGCACGATTGTCCTATGACAATCAAGGATAATCATAGGACAATTTTGGATAATCTCTTTAGCTAAGATTCTTGTTTGTAAAGTCGCCATCTTGTTTGCAAAGTCGCCATCTTGTTTACACTCAACGGTTCAGGTCAGGCTTACAAACTCAGACCTACAAACGCTTTGGTTCTACATTTTCCCTTTAAGGCTGTCTGGCAACACGTCAGAGAATCCCTCGCTGAATGAAGACGGCACCACCACAGTACCCTTTCCTTCTCGAAGAGATTCATTAAGTAGATGCATGGCACGAAGATGCATTGCAGCATCGTTATTCTCGTAAAGACTTTCCATATCATTCAGCATTTCAAATATATCCTGCTCAGCTTCTATCAATATGATACGGGCTTTCTTGCGCTGTTCAGCCTGAGCTTCAAGCGACATCACTTCTTGAAGATCTCTGGGCAACAAAATGTCGCGCACCTCTACAGAGAGTATGGTCACTCCCCACGGCGACACCTTTTCTTCAAGAACCTTTTTCAGTTCCCGGTCTAGCTGATCGCGCCTGATGGCAACTTCGGCTGCACTTGCCCGCCCAATAGCATCGCGCAATGCCGTCTGCGCAGAAAGTTCTACCGCGGCGGTAAAATCTCCTACCTCTATACAGGCAGCCTCGGCGTCCCACACATGCCAAAAGAGCACAGCGTTCACATCAAGCGATACTAGGTCGGCTGTAAGAGTTTCTTCTGCACCAAACGTGGTTACGCGCATACGGGTATCTACTCGCATGGTATTGCTCTCTATTATCGGCCACGTCCAAAACAAACCGGGACCAGATACGCGGTTCAATTTCCCCAGTCGCAATACCACCACGCGCTCCCACTGTTGCGCAATATGACAGGAAGACACAACCAAAGCCGCCGCAATAACGCCTACAACAATAGCTACAAGAGTTACCCTTCCCTGCAACACAAAACCGCCAATTAGGCACAATGCGAACGCCAGCAAGAAAATAGCAACCGCGAACACAATAACGCCTGCGTTCGATGCCTTTTCTCCGATGACCTCTGTAACCGTATCCGGCTTAACACGAAAGCGCTTGCCCCTAGCATCAACCTCGGTAGCAACCAAATCAGACTTTTCGCGCACTTTTCTTGATGTCCCCATGTTTTATGCCCCTCGCGTCTTGCGTTTATTCTTCTCTTCCCTGAAATCCATAATGCGCCCACCTAGAACCGAACCTTCTCCGCCATGCTCAGCATTGAAACGAATGCGTTTTATATAGCGAGTAAAAGTCTTTTCTATGTCGGCGTAGTCCATTCCTAATTCACGGCAGGCAGCTATCGCGTCATCCATAATTCCATTCACTTGATCTAGCTCGTCATCGCCAAGCTTCGATGCAATATCTGTTACGAATACGCCGCGTCCGCGCGTGGATTCAAGATAGCCATCTGACACTAAGCTCAAATACGCCTTATTGACAGTGTTGTAATTTATCGAAATATCGGACGCTAAACCACGAACTGTAGGCAGCTTTTCTCCCGGCTTCAATTCGCCCGAATTTATAAGATATGCGATCCTTTGCCTTAACTGTACCCATAAAGGAATATCGCTGGATTCATCTATTTGAAACGAAATCATAAAGTTGCCCTCCTACGACACAAGATATCCGATGGGCTGCATTGCCGCCTGAACTACCAAGAAACGCAGCAGAACTCCACCAAAAAGAACACACACAGCCGTACTTAATATAAAAAGCGCACTTGAGCTAGACTTTCCCATACGCATCAGGTTCGACCTTTTTCTGGATATGGCAATATCTTGAACGAACGGCACAGCAAGCCCTATAAAAGCAAAACCAACCCAGAACGTTGCAGCCAAAGGTCCCACAAGAAGGCTTTCTAGGGAATCAAACGCCGCTTGACCTGTACTGTCCGCAGGTCCCGCCAAACCACCTGCCGCGCTCCATACGCTAAACAAGCAGAAGAACCCAACCGCAGCTTCTATCAATATAATGGCGGCATCAACTTTAGATAGGCGCACTAAGGTGGAATAGAAGGCTGTCAAAGATCCGGATACCAGCGAAGAACACAAAGCCAGAGCAATTCCGCAAGATAATGCCGAAAGAACAAACAGCAACACCAGCCAGAATGTATTCCAAACCGGAATAGCGCGTATATCTGACAGCATTAATCCTGTATAAACCATTACCACGATGCTGGAGACACCGGCGATTATGCTTAGTACAGTTAAGCATTTCCTAGATATACGCATATGACCAGCCCATAAGACGACACACAAAAGAGCCGATATAGAGCACACAATTATGAACCACGTCCCAACAACCATATAAGTAGGAGTAGGATAAAACAACAGTAACAAGAGTTTATCTGGACGACCAAGATCGGCCATCAGGCAAATAGCCCCCAAGAACAAAGCCCCAAGAGCGGCTATATATAACGCAGAGAAAAAGCGCCTCCAAGTTTGCGCCGATGCTGAATGAATGCCATAAACAAGAAAGCGATCAATCTCTGTAGGTTCTGCCAAAAGCGCCAAAATAGAAGCGATCAAACAGCATCCGGCACCGGTGCCACCGAGGAAAAGATATGCAACTACAAGATCGCTAAACATCGGTTTCATCCCCTATATGCACATCTAAATGCCCATAGATTATCATAAGACAATTCTATAAGAAACATGAAAGAGAATCGTATGCCAAGGCATACCCTTTGGTACAAAGCAGCGTTTGCTACGCATTGTTGAAACAGGCGCATCGCGGGCAAGCAAACGGAAAGCGGATTGACAGAAATGCGTAACAAATGCGTAGCGAGAGAAATAAATTGGCAAAAGTGGTCAAAACTTCCGACTTTCCACGGTCGGATTGCCGTATAGCTGGCTTGAATTGTGGAGAACACTGGGCAAACAGCATTTGGTGATGCATCTATAGGCGCTATTTTGCGCTTTTCATAGTGGAAAGCCGGAAGTTTTGACCACTTTTCCGTAAAAAACTTTCTGCAAGCTTGTAATTGGGCGTTATGCAATTAGTTCTTTGGGCTATAAGTGCTTAATCGTTCTTCAAACTAGGCGAGGCAGGATGTCTTCAAGTGCATCAAGCTCTACTACAACAGGCAGAGGATGCATTCCGCCATTGGCTACAATGCCCCTTGCGACTTAGAGCGCGATGCCGCCTAAAGATTCTTAAATAATTGTCCAAGATACCTTGACCACTCCAAATCTAGCAGCCTAGGCGTGTCCAAGAAAACGTCCACGCTCCCATTTAGGTGCAGTTAAGTCGAGAGGTTACAGAAGTTACATTTGGCACAAAGCGCTGCCGCAATTGCAAAAAATATGAATTTTAGGGTTGACGAATTACATATTAGTTGCATAATACCTTCAATCGTAAATGAGGGAGAAATTGTACTGATGAAATTGCTGGCACATACTTTTAATTCAAATAGCAACAGTGCTATTGTGCCATCACACTTCGCAAACTCCCTTTTCTCCACGACTAGCAACCGTTGCCGACGAATCATCCGTCTGCGACGACGCTGCGCGTAACAGCAAGCGATCGTTAGCTGCCTCTAGCAGGCTTCAAGGCACCCCTGCCTTGGAAAGAGTCGTGGTTTCTTTCATTTCAAAGGCTAAAACAGCGCTTTTGCGCAGCAGCCTACTACATTTAAGAATAGAACTATGCCTTTCCGAAACGGGAAACCAAGAACAACAACAAGAAAGGCATATTTATGAGCACTCAAAGTATCCAAAACACCACAGACGGCGCAGGCATCTCTGCAAATTCTTTCCTGCACGACACATTACAGCTTTCCACCTCTCCTACATCTGGCGAAAAAGAGCGTGTCGTACTGGCTTACTCCGGCGGATTGGACACTTCCGTATGTATTAAATGGCTGCAAGAAGAATACAACTTAGACGTTATAGCCGTAGTGGGCGACTTGGGTCAGGAACACGACGGCTTGGAAAAGATCAAAGCCAAAGCGCTTGCAACTGGCGCTATAGGATGTCAGGTAATAGACATGCGCGAAGCGTTTGCAAATGAATATCTTAGCTGCGCTATGGCGGCAAACGCCTTGTATGAAAACAAATATCCACTTGTAAGTGCGCTGTCGCGTCCTCTTATTGCAAAACACCTAGTATCAATTGCTCATAAATACGGTGCGAAATATATTGCGCACGGCTGCACCGGCAAAGGCAACGACCAAGTTCGCTTCGAATCGTCGGTACTTATGTTAGACCCGGCAATACAAATTCTCTCGCCAGTGCGCGACTGGGATTTAGGATGCCGCGCCGACGAAATTGTTTGGGCTGACGAACACGGCGTGCCCGTTGAAGCCACAGCAGACGCGCCTTATTCCATAGACGACAACTTATGGGGTCGCGCAATTGAATGCGGCGTGCTGGAAGACCCTTGGTGCGAACCCCCAGCCGACATATGGACCATGACAACAGAGCCCGCTGACGCACCCGATTGCGCAACATATGTTGACATAGATTTCGAATGCGGAATTCCATGCGCACTAAACGGCAAAACTATGAGTTTCCTAGAAATAATTTACGCAATGAACGAAATAGCTGGCAGCAACGGTTTTGGTCGTATCGATATGGTGGAAAACAGGCTGGTTGGCGTGAAGAGCCGCGAATGCTATGAAGCGCCCGGCGCACTTGCCCTTATAACTGCACATAAAGCGCTTGAAGACTTGTGCCTAGAGCGGGAAGTTTTGCATCACAAGTTGCCAATAGAGCAATCGTGGGCAGAATGCGTATACAACGGACTGTGGTTTTCGCCGCTTAAAGAGGCGTTCGATGCTTTCTTAGAGCACACCCAACAATGCGTTACAGGCACAGTAAAACTGAAATTCTATAAAGGAAGTTGCACGGTAGTGGGGCGCAAAAGCACTTTCTCGCTGTACGATTACGGACTGGCAACCTACGATGCCGACGATGAATTTGACCAGCAAGCAGCCAAAGGATTTATCGACCTTCACAGCCTTCCATGTAAAGTTTGGGCAGAAAACCGCCTAGCAAACGACGCGCGTATGCCATCTTTCGCCGAGGTTGACGCTTCAAATGCAGCGTGCCACGCAAACGCAAGCACGAACGCAAACGCAAATTAGTAGCCTATTTAAGCCCGTTAGTTTATGCCAATTGGTCAAAACTGATTAAGCGGGCTTAAAATTTTATTTATTAGCTCGCAAATTCGTTATAGAAGAGGAAAATATGGCACTTTGGTCGGGAAGATTTCAGGACAGCGCAAATGCACCCACGCAGCATTTTGGCGCATCGCTGCCTGTGGATAAACAACTTTACGCACAAGATATTGCAGGCTCAAAAGCGCACGCAGCCATGCTTGCCGCCCAAGGAATTATCTCTAGCGAAGATGCCCTTGCCATATCCGCAGGTTTAGACAGCATTAAGACCGACATAGAAGCGGGAAATTTCGCGTTCGACATAAACAACGAAGACATACATATGTCTATAGAAAGCGAGCTGATTCGCCGCATCGGAGACGCAGGGGCGCGGCTGCATACCGGGCGCTCGCGCAACGACCAAGTAGCAACCGATACACGCCTTTATGTTAAAGAACGCGCTACTGCCTTAATGGCTGCCAATATTGAATTGCGAAGTGCGCTTATCAGCCAAGCCGAAGCAAACTTCAATGTAATTCTTCCCGGATATACGCATCTGCAGCACGCCCAACCAATACTGTTTTCGCATCATATGCTTGCCTATGCATGGATGCTAACACGCGATTTCAAACGCCTAGAAGCAGCACGCACGTCAGCCGACGCTAATCCGCTTGGCGCAGCAGCGCTGGCAGGCACCACATACCCGCTTGATCGCTTCGCAACCACCGCTAAGCTCAACTTTGCGCGCCCTATACCCAATTCGCTAGATGCCGTGTCTGATCGCGATTTTCTGCTTGACTTGATATATGCGTGCAGCGTGTCGTGCCTGCATCTGTCTAGGCTTTGCGAAGAGCTAGTTTTGTGGTCTAGTGCAGAGTTTGGGTTCATTACGTTGTCGGATGCGTATTCCACAGGCTCGTCAATAATGCCGCAGAAAAAGAACCCCGACTTCGCCGAGCTAATTCGAGGAAAATCTGGACGCGTGGTGGGCGATCTTGTAGCCCTTATGATGACCTTAAAATCGCTGCCTCTTGCCTACAACAAAGACTTACAGGAAGACAAAGAAGGCGCTATTGATGCGGCAAACACGCTAGAAGATTGCTACATGTGCGCAACAGGCATGATTTCCACCATGCAAGTAAACGCAGACGCAATGTTTGCGCAAGCTAAAAAAGGCTACCTAGCTGCCACTGATGTGGCTGATTATCTAGCGAAAAAAGGTATGCCATTTAGGCATGCTCACGAAGCAGTAGGTCATTTGGTTTTACTGTGCGAACAGCGCAAATGCGATTTGGAAGATTTAAGTTTGGAAGACTTCAAAGCCGAAAGCGAACTTTTCGAAGCTGACATTGTTGATGCCTTAAATTTGGAAGCTATCGTAGCAGCTAGAAACACATATGGCGGAACAGCCCACGAAGCGGTGCGCGCGCAGCTGCAAGAAATACAAGCCGTAATTCAACAAGACAAAAGCCTGCTATAAAAAAGGGGCAGCCGCATCGCTGCCCCAGAGTTTCCCAGTTTGAAGAGATTGAAGATTTAGCTCCACATCTCCGGACGCACCAGCGTGGGGTCTGCAACTCGGTTCGGGAAGTAGTCTTCGCAGCCACCTTCACGATAAACGTCGGCAGTACAGCAATGCAAACCGCCACCGAACGGATAAGCATCACGCAGATCGCAGGGGATAACGTTCATGCCCAATTTATCCATCTGCTCCATCTGGTAAACCTCAGAAGCTTCTACAACTACAGTCTTAGGATCGAGTACCAAGCAGTTCATAGACAGCCATACAGAGCTGTAGCACAGTTCAGGCGGCTCAGTATGAGCAGGTTTTGCAGCCTCTACTATTTGCCAGTCGTTAGCCTCAAAAATAGCGCGCTGCTCTGCGGGCAACGGGCGCACAGGGTTGTTAATTATCAGACCCGGACGCAGCGGCACAAACGTTGCGTCGATATGAATAGGATATGGATCGCCCGGGAAGTTTACAGCGTGAATGCGCAGCTCTGGATGATAACGCTGCATCCAATCCATAGCGGCGCGGTTGGTGGTTAAACCATGCTGTACAAAAATATCTTTGCCCATGCGCATCCAGTCGGCAGCATCCCACATAGGCTCAACTTCGGTAGTAACGAAGTCTTTGTTGGCGGTGCGCACTAGACGCTCTTCTAGCGTAATAGACTCGTCGTAGTAGTTATGCTTGTAAGACTTATCGGTTAAGCGCGGACGCGGTGCTTGAGTCCACTTGAAATCGGGGTCTTCCTCGAAGTATTTCTCCATCAGCGGCCAGTAAGCCAAGTATTCGAAGTAACGACAACGGAACGATTGCGCTGCTGCCATAATTTCGTTACCAATAGTAAGAAGAACATCGCGCGGAGGCATGCAGCCCATCATAGAATCGTTCGTGAAATCGGGCGTAGCAATTTTCTGGTTCCACTGTAGCGGGGTCGGGCGATCTACCTTAATCCCACGATCCTCAAGAATCTTCACCAAGCGATCAAGAGCCTCGTTGCCTTTCTCAACTGTGCGCAGCGGACGCAAACCCCACATACCGCGCATATCAGAATCTACTGGCACCTTCTCAGATGTAGCAGGCTCTTCTGGCGGGATCATACCGTTATCGCAGCGGCCAACTATAACATGCTTCAGCGGATCCCAATCGTTCCATGAATTCACGATTTTCGGCATGAATGATTCCTTTCTCAATCGTGTACAAATACCAGCGAAGATTATGCCACTTTTTGTGCTTCAAGACAGTTAAAACACGCATAAATAAATGTGGACGAAGCTAATAAAACTTCGTCCAGCTTATTTCGGCAATTGTAATAGCTAATTGAGATTGCTAAGCAATATGCCCCAAGAAATTTTTGGTCCGCTGATGCTGCGGATGGTCAAACACTTGCTCGGGCGTTCCCTCTTCCACAATTAAACCGCCATCCATAAATATGACGCGGTCAGCCACGTCACGCGCAAAACCCATTTCGTGTGTAACCACAATCATAGTCATGCCTTCAGCAGCAAGATTGCGCATAACGCTTAAAACGTCGCGAACCAACTCTGGGTCAAGCGCGCTGGTAGCCTCATCAAACAGCATAACGTGTGGATTCATGGCAAGAGCACGCGCAATCGCCACACGCTGCTGCTGTCCACCCGATAACTCGGCAGGCTTATAATCTACTCTCTCCCCAAGCCCAACCTCGGTCAGGCGCTCAATTGCAATTTTCTCAGCTTCTTCGGCAGAACGCTTCAACACTTTACGCTGCGCCAACATAACGTTCTTTTTTGCCGTAAGATTCGGAAACAAGTTAAAGCTCTGAAACACCATGCCAAGACGAGAGCGCACTTCATTCAAATTCGTATGCTTATCGCACACATCTATATCTTCAAACCAGATATGCCCCGATGTAGGCGTTTCTAGCCTGTTAATGCAGCGCAGCATGGTAGATTTACCCGACCCTGAAGGTCCAAGTATAACCACCACTTCGCCACGCTCTACTGTTAGGTTTATGTCGCGCAGCACTACATTATCGCCAAAACGCTTCTCTAAATTTTGAATGCGAATGACAGGTTCAGACATTATTCCTCACCTCTCATCTTTGCCCCTAGTGAACCGGGTGCCACAACCTGCGTTCCATGCGCAAACCCCTCGCTCATGCGCATATTAACAGCCACGTCAGCCTCGTTTCCCTCGGCGGGCACAGACCCTACTGTGCCAGATATAGCCGCGGGAGTTTTCTCCGCTAAGTTATTCTTTGCGCGTTGCTTTGGTCGCCCACTTACCAGACGCTCTTCCATGATATTAATGGCTTTAGTCAGCGGTATTGTAACCACCAAATAGAAGAACGCAGCCACAATGTAAGGTGTAACATTGCCGGTTGCCGCCGTTATGGTCTTGGAGTACATCATTATTTCCATAACGCCTACCGCAGCTAGCAGCGACGTGTCCTTATACATTAGGATAAATTCGCTTGTCATAGTGGGAATAACCCGCCTAAATGTCTGCGGAATTATGACGAAAATCATGGTTTGCGCACCGTTCATGCCAAGACTGCGCGCGGCTTCAAATTGACCTTTGCTGATTGACTGAATGCCCGCACGGAATATCTCAGCCAAATAAGCGCTAGAGTTCATTATTAAAACTATTACGCCCAAAACAAAATTATCCATTTGAATGCCGAGAAGTGGCAAACCGAAAAACGCAATATAAATCTGCAGGAACAGAGGCGTTCCGCGAATTATGTTGATATAAGTTGATCCAATTGCGCGCAATACTGGGTTTTTTGCCATGCGCAAGAAACTCCAGCAAAGCCCCAAAGGTATAGCAAGCGGAAAGCTAATAGCCACAAGCGCCAACGCCAGCAACCATCCCCAAAAAACAGCCGGGATAGTGGTAACTATGATGGTTGGATCGAAGAACAAATGCAAGAATTTATTGGAATTCCACGCCTGCACCCAACCCTGCTCGCCTAGCCAAGAAGCAAGCTGCTCTGGCGGCGTAGTGCCCGTAACGGTAATTGATTTTCCGCCATCGGGAATTGCTTGCGTTGTGCCATCAGATGTAGTGTAGCTACCCGACACTGTGAAAGTGCCACCATCTGCGGGAAACTGCGCGTTGTTCAGTTCCAGCATAACCATAGTGCCCGCAGGTGTAGGCTCGTCAAAATCTACAGTTATGCCACTGTCAGATTCGCTTACTGTGTTGGACACACTCAATCGCTTAAGACCGTCGAGCACAGTAACCGTAGTGCCATCAGCCGGCAGCACCGAACCCTCGGGTAGCTCTAAAGTCACGCTAGCAATAGATTCATTTTCGTCTGCCTGACCCTGCCATGTTATGCGCGTATCGGTGGCACCCATTATGCCATCAGCACCATCTTGATTGCTCTTAGCTGTAAAGCGCTCGGTGGTAAGCGCTTCGGCTTGAAAAGGCATCGCGCTTATGCAAAGCAGCGCAAATATTAACGCACCAACACAAAATACAAAGGGCAGACCGAAGCCTGCCCTAAACGATATGTTATTTTGCCTACTCAGCGGAAGCCCCAAACCACTTGTTGTAAATTTCATCATAAACACCATTGGTCTTCAGCTCAGCCAAAGCCTCATTCAGCTTATCGGTAAGCGCCGGATTTTCTTTGCTAACCACTATAGCGTATTGCTCACCAGTAGGAATTTCCTCAATTATCTGCATATCGGTGTAGGAATTCTTCACGTAATACTGCACAACTGGAAGGTCGGACACTATGGCATCAGCTTGGCTGCCTTGCAGCGCTGCAAAAACAGCAGTCATTTCGTCGTAAGGCACAACATTTGCACCCGGAATATTTTCAACAGCCCAGTCGTAACCTGTTGTACCAGATTGAGTTGCTATGGTTTTGCCAGCCAAGTCGTCAACGCTGGTGTAGCCAGAGTTTGGCATAACAACAACACCTTGGTTCGAATCGATAAGAACATCGGTGAAATCAATTTCCTTCTTACGATCTTCGGTAACAGTGAAGCCAGAAACTCCAATGTCCGCCTTGCCGCCCGCACTAATCAGCGGAATAATCGTATCGAATTTGGTGGAGGGCAGATATTCAGCCTGAAGGCCCATCTGCTCGGCAAGTGCTTTCACCAAGTCTACTTCAAAACCAACTGCCTCTTCGCCTTCCAAGTTTTCGAACGGCGGGAAGTCAAGCGAAGCAGCCACAGTAAGCTTGCCGTCGTTCACAAGTGCTACCTCAGCGCTTCCAGCATTAGAAGCATCGCTAGCACTAGAGCTAGAACTGCCTGCCGGTTGAGAGCTGCAACCCGGCAGCGCCACAGCAGCAACAAGCGCAAAAGCCGCAGCTGCTATGCCTATCTTTTTAATCTTCATATATCTCACCTTCAAATCTTTTCTCGTAGAACCCCAGTAATCAAACTGAAGAAGCGATAATCATACCTGTATATCGCTATTCTTTCGCCGACATATTCCAATTTTGGAGCCGATGGTAAATGCCTGCGTTGGTTTAGGAAATTTAACATCGGCTAAAACATATACTTTTGGGCAATTGTACAAAAAATGCTGTTTCCTTTTGTACGATTGCACAAAATCGCAAATAATTTCCCAGTTAAAAAGGTACAAATACCTGTGTAAACGCTTTGTAAAATTGTACAAAAATATATCCGCAAACAATGCGAGTGGCTACCTCAATTGTTCGGATAAATCTATTTGACGCGCCGCATTTACTTCATGCTTGTCAGCTGGTGCATTTTGTTCCAATGCTCGTGCTAGCACCTGCATTCTGTCCTCTGCCTCTTTAATTATGTTTGAACACTGCTTTAGCTCTTCGCCTACATTTAAACCCGAGGTTTCGCGAACAGCCTTATATTTCAAATCGTGCTCTAAACTAGCCCAAAAGTCCATAGCAATGGTGCGAATCTGAATTTCTACCGGCACGTGCTGCCGTCCGCTTAAGAAATACACCGGTATCTTAACAATCATATGCAAGCTGCGATAACCGTTTGGCTTAGGGTTGGTAATGTAGTCTTTTACTGTTACAACTTCTAGGTCGTCCTGATGTTCAAGATAGTGCAGTATGTCATAAACATCTTGCACATAACTTACAATAACGCGCAGCCCAGCAATGTCCATTATGTAGCGCTCCATCGAATCGAGCGTTTGGGATTTGCCGTAGCGCCCCAACTTTTCAAAAATACTGGGCACGCTTTTCATGCGCGATTCAATATGGTGAATAGGATTACGACTTTGTCGCAATTTCAAATCTTGGTCTAGCGTTTCAAGACGCGTTTCCATCTGTCGCATTGCCGCATGATACTTCAGCAGTATGTCTTGCGCGGCAAATTCCAATACCGTAAGAGAATCAATATCGCTAGATGTAAGCGGTCTTGAATGCGTCAACGTGCGCTTTACAGCCGCCGTGGCTACCTGAGGATGCTGATTATAGGCTGCAGTAGCTCCAACAAGTATGTCATTTAGCGCATTGTTATTCGACATTCGTCCTCCATTGTTTCGCTAAGCCTCCAATAGCCGGCATATTTCGTAAGAATTGTATATATATCCTACCTTAAACTGAAAATATGCGTGCAAAGCAGGCAAACTTCTATTAATATCGGTGGAGCTTGTTTTTTAGACGCACATTTAACCCTTAAATACACTAAGCGTCATAATAGTTTATCCGATGCGATTTGCTGCCAAGCAACATATCGCCGAAGAGATTGTGAGTAAAAATGCCAGCACCCAATATGACACCCGAACAGCGCGCTGCTGCCCTAGAAAAAGCTCGTATCGTTCGTGCAAAACGTTCTGAAGTAACCACCAAGCTTTCTTTGGGCACCATGAGCGCTGCGGATGCCTTGAAGCAGGTGGATGATCCTATTATTGGACGCATGAAAGTAAAATCTTTCATCAACGCACTACCGGGCTACGGTAAAGTTAAGACTGAGAAACTAATGGAAGAACTTGGCATTCCTGAAAGCCGCCGCCTGCAGGGTCTAGGCACCAAACAAATGGAGAACCTAAAAGCTGCTCTAAAGTAGTAAAGGTTATATACAGAAGCAAAAAGGGCGCTTGTGCGCCCTTTTTGATATACAAAGCAAGCCTATAAATTGAAATGAACAAAACGGTTTATGGGAATTTTTTATTGAATAGAGGTAACCTATCTTTTGGACGAGGTATTTCTATTAAGCGCGGTTCGAAATCTAGCACTTCGCGCATGCTAACATTCGGCGTTACTTCTATACAATCGCGCAAACACACATCGACACACATTGAACATTGTGTACAATCGGCGGCTTGGAATTCCAAATATCGCATATCGGGATTATCGGGTTTATCAAATTCGCCATATTTCAGCGCCTCTGTAGGACAAAACAATACACACAAACCGCATCCCGAACATTTTTCTGAATCTATAGTTACGCTGCCAAAATGCCGAGTATTCAGCGCGGCATCTTCATGCCAAGCCGCCTTACCTTCAGTCAAATTGGCAATTTTTTCCGGGTTGCCAACTTTCAGCAAGCAATCTATTAAGTGCATATTTTCATCAGCTGGAAACGTAGGCATTTTACCGCTCTTGCCCGCGCCTAAGCGATCTTTCAAAGTCCGCGGCTTTGATTTAGCCGATCCCAGCTTCTCTTCAAGCGTCTTTTGAGCCACGTTGTTTGCCACGGTTCGCAAATAGCGACCCGTCTGCGCCATAAGACCGCGCCTGTCTGCCCCGCGTATATCGCGCTTGAAAGTGTTAGCAAATTCTGGAGGAAATTCCTGCAAGCGCGTTACTATTATCGGTGCGTCCAAAGTCTCAAATAACTTCAGCGCATTATCAAGCGTGCATTTTATAGCTGCATCAGCAGCGCCATATTTGCAAGTAGCGCAATTGCCATCCACAAGCGCAATATCGCGCGCCCCAGCCGCTGCAATGTCAGCCAGCAGACCTTCGGTTATATGCGCCAAACATGGTACTTGTGCAAATAATTCAGGATCGGCATCATGGCGCGCAGCCTTCCGCGCACAAGCTATGCATGTAACACCTTTAGCCCGAACAGCAGCTTGCAGCGCAGCCTCAACCACCTCAGAGTGCGCTGGCTCTGTAGCCGATATGCAGCTAGTAGGACACACGCCTAAACACGCACCGCAATTTACGCAAGCCCCGCCGTCTACGCTTATCTCGTTGTTTTCTATCGTTATGGCCGAGACAAAGCAAATATCTCTACATTGGCGGCATCGCGCATTGCGATTGCGCACAGCCACACAATGATCTTGGTCAATAACTAAAGGAGCTACTGTAAATAGCTCGGCATACTCCATAACATCCGATAGCGCAGGCATGCCTATTCCCCTAAGTAGCTATCTTCAATACGGGCTAATTCATCTGGAGTATTGGCATTTATGAAACAACCGCCGCGCGGCTCAACTTCCAACACGCGCTGCTGGCTAAATTCGTAAACATTAACAGCATCGTCATCAAAAAACGCTTGCGCGCGTTTCTCGCCGCGATTGATGGCGCGCAATATAGCCGGCACACACACATCGCGTCTATACATTGCATGGAACGGTTCGAAGCCATGCTGGTTTACCGGCACTACTACATCTGCTCCGGTTTTCGCCATCTCTATAGATTCTGCCACCACAAGACACGGGCTTGCAAAAATCATATCGCACGCCACTACCGCCACAAATGGATTGTTTGCATTCGAAAGCGCCGTATACAAACCCGGCAGCGCACCGCGAAAATCGTATTCATCGCGCACTAACCGCGGGCGAATCGGTAAATCCATATCGCCTATAAACGCCAAATTGTCAGGCTCGTTCGTAGTTATTATCAGCTCATCGGCAATAGGAGTCAGTCGCCTTAACAGTCGGCAAATTAGAGGTTTGCCCGCAAACGGCACTGTAGCCTTACTGCGCCCCATACGTCTACTTTCGCCGCCCGCCTGCACAACCACAGTTACTTTCGGGCGCACAAAATGCTCTTGTAAAAATGTTGCAATGCCGCTTATGTCGCTTAGATCGAACGCCGGTATGCCATATACCGCCGCCGCTTCAAGCGCGCGAGGAATGTCGGTTATTACTGCAACTGTACTTTCCGTAGGTGTCTTGTCTGCTAAATCGGCTGCATGTACGTCATCTGCATCGCGTCGGTCCAGCGCATCCGACTTCGCCAACTGTGTAAAATCGGTACCAAGCGGAAGCCCAAGCGCCGCAGCTTGAGCAAATGCCTCCGCTACTGCCGAATCGGCCGCGTTGCCGGCACGCATTAACTCTATTGTAGGAAGACCGCTTTTTCTGTAACCCTCTACAATAATTATGTCGTGCCCCGGCATGCTGCGCACTATTTCAGCGCATTCAACTTCATGATGCAAAGTTTTTACACGCGCCAATTTTTCAGGCGAAGCAATTACGGTTTCAGTAGCACCGGCTTCGCGATGCCGCCAAGAATCTTTTCCGGGATAATCAATCTCGAATTTGCTGTGTGAGTGATGTTTGACCGACCCCACATCGCAACCACGCGCGGTAAGTTCAGCTATCATTTTCTCGATTAGCGTGGTTTTTCCAGAATTATGTCGCCCTACAATAGCAATTGCCGGACTTGGAATATTAACCATGCGCGCCTCCTAAGCGCATCACAGAATCTGCCTACCTTCTATTGCGCGACCAAGTGTTACTTCGTCGGCAAATTCTAAATCGCCACCAACAGGAAGACCACTTGCTGGGCGCGTTACTTTAATGCCAAGCGGCTTTATTAAGCGAGCTAGATACGATGCGGTAGTCTCTCCTTCAATATTAGGATTTGTAGCCAGCACAACTTCCGATACATCTTCGCTACCTAAACGCGCCATCAGTTCAGCTATGCGCAAGTCTTCCGGTCCGACACCATCCATCGGAGACAAAGCGCCGCCCAAAACATGATATATGCCATCGAAGGCACCTGTGCGCTCAATAGGCGGGATATCGCGCGGCTCGCTTACCACGCAAATGATGTTGCGATTGCGCTTATCGCTTGCGCAGATTTCGCATAATTCGGCTTGCGCGTAATTAAAACAGCGACTACAAAAGTGCACCGTATCTTTCACATCTCGGATAGCATCAGCCAATCTAAGCGCCTGCCCTTTGTCGGAGTTCAGGATGAAATGTGCCATACGCTGGGCAGATTTAGGTCCTACGCCCGGCAAGCGCTCTAATTCATCAAGCAACTTCTGTATAGCAGGCGCGCTTTGCATTTGCGTCTCTCAATTGTTTGTGGCTTATTCAAGTAATTAGAACGGAAGATTCATGCCGCCCATTATGCCGCTCATGCGATTATTGCTGGCTTCCGTGGCTGCGCGCAGCGCTTCATTTACAGCTGCCACTATCATATCTTGGAGCATTTCCGCATCGCTAGGGTCGATAGCTTCAGGGTCAATAACGATAGACTTTACTTCCATAGCGCCGGTTACAGTTGCCTGCACCATGCCACCACCAGCGGTAGCGCTGAATTCCATAGATGCTATTTCTTCTTGAGCAAGCGCAGCTTCACGCTGCATTTTTTGTGCTTGCTTCATCATCTTTTTCATGTCCATATAAATTCCCTTCACTTGGAGCTATAAACGGCTAGGATTTTTCAAGCAATCCAAATCTTTAAGAAATATAGTATCAAACTAATCAATTAACTTGTTGGAAGGTGACACCTTCGCCAAATGCAGCAGCTAGCGCATCGTTTAATTGGTCGGCTGTAGGTTCTAAAGCAGATGAATTGCTAGATGTGTCGGCAATATCTGTTTCGCCCCATGGTGGAGCGTCTGCTACATCAACATCTTCATATGCAGAAAGCGGCACCGAATCGGGCTCTGGAATTAAATCTGGCTGAGGTTGCGCGAAAACCTGTGCGGCAGCCGGTGCCGAAGCCTGCACGGGAGTTTGCGCCGAAACCTGTGCCGAAGCCTGCGCGGGAGCCTGTGTAGAAGCCTGCGCCGAAGCACCAGATTTCACCAAAGTGAACGGCATACCGGGCGCGCCCGCCTTCGATATAGCATCAGCAATAGCATCTTTTACTTCTGGCTTTTGGCTAGCCTGAAATGCAAAGTCTGTATCGGCTGGAAACTGCACTATAAGATGGTCAGCCTCTAGCTTAGGGCGTGCATTCATCAACAACACGCCATAAGCGGCAGCTGTCTTTTTAAGATGCGCCATGGCAGATGCCCAAAATTGCGGAAGCTGAGCCTCGCTTATATTCACAGCAGACGCTACCGGCTGCGTTTCCCGATCGGGCACAGCTTGCACTACCGCACTGGCGCGCTGCTCAACAACTTCATCGGGCTTAACCACAACAGGTGCAACAACTGGTTCTTCAATTTTTTGAACCGATGGCGAAAATGTTTCAGATGTCGCTACACAACCTGCCTCTAATGCTTCCACTCGCTCAGCCAAAGCTGCCAACGTCAGATCTGAATCGGGGCGAACCATGCGCGTTAGGGCTATTTCAAACGACAACCGCTGATTTGTAGACGTTTTTAAGTCGGTCATTAAATCGCCCAATACGCCCAGCATGTTCGCAAGACGCTCAGGACCAAACCAAGCCGCTTCGCTCTCAAGTTCCCTGCGCGCAGCCTCTGACACATCCAAAACAGTATCGGCACCAGCCAACTGCATCACATACATATTGCGCATATGCTCTGCTAAATCTTGTGCGAACTGAGCCAGATCGGCACCGGTTTCCATATACTCGCTTGTCCACCGAAAAGCGGCCGCCACATCGCGCGTACCTATTGCGCGCACAATGTCAGCTAAATCACTAGAATCAACCGACCCCAGCAAACGCTCCGCCAGTTCACTAGTAACTTTTCCATCACCAAACGCTATAAGCTGTTCAAGAGAAGTTAGGGCATCGCGCATTCCGCCATCCGCACGATGAGCTATTAAATCTAGCGCATCACCATCAAACTGTATGCCCTCCATTTCGCAAATTGCACCTAAGCGACTGACCAGTTCCTCGTTGCTTATTCGGCGAAAATCGAAGCGTTGACAGCGCGAATGTATAGTCTCTGGAACTTTCTGCGGATCGGTTGTGCACAACACAAACACAACATGGGCGGGCGGCTCTTCCAAAGTCTTCAGCAGCGCATTAAACGCCGCTGTTGAAAGCATGTGAACCTCGTCAATAATATAAACCTTGTAGCGTCCGCGTGTGGGCGCATAATTAACGCGACCAATAATTTCCTCGCGAACATTTTCAACACCTGTGCGACTAGCCGCATCTAGCTCATATACATCGGGGTGTTCGCCTGCAGCCACAAGATTGCAGTCTTCGCAAGTACCATCCGGGTCGGGCGTAGGTCCATTTTTGCATAGCAGCGCTTTCGCCAGCAAACGCGCCGTAGTGGTCTTGCCGGTGCCACGCGGTCCTGTAAACAAATATGCATGACTTACCTTATCAGAGCCAATCGCATTCTTTAACGTGCGCTCAATATGCTCTTGCCCAACCACATCCTCAAATATCTGCGGACGATATTTTCTATACAGCGCTTCAGTCATAAATAGCCTTCCGAATATTGAATAAGCGAAACTTCTTAAAATTCAATAATAGAATAACGACGGCGTATCTACTTTTTGTTGGCAGCCTTCTTTTTGCGAGACTCTAGGGCGGTTTTCACAGCGCCTATAACAGCCGGCGCTACCGATACAGCCACTATGCCAAGCACTATAACCTCGAAGTGCTCTTGCACAAAGGGCACGCCACCAAAGAAGTAGCCCGCAAGCACAAACAGGCTTACCCACGCCACACCACCAATAGCGTTCCACAGTGTGAACTTCGCAAAATTCATATGCCCCGTGCCCGCGATAAATGGCGCAAACGTGCGAAAGAATGGCATAAAGCGCGTAATAACAATTGTAAGCCCGCCATACTTCGCGAAGAAACCATCTAGCTTCGCCATGCGCTCGGGCGTTAGCGCCTTCACCTTACCCGAATCTATTATGCGATGCCCTAAAAAGCGAGCTATCCAATAGTTCGACGTGTTGCCCAGAATAGCCGCCGCGTAAAACACAATAAGACTGGCAGCCAAATTTAGCCCGCCGCCCGGTGCGCTAAAAACGCCCACCGCAAACAGCAGCGAATCGCCCGGCAAAAATGGGAAAAATACCAAACCTGTTTCTACAAATACTATAAGAAACAGTGGCGAATAAACCCATACAGGACCAAGCGTAATTATCCAACCCGCAATAAACCCACGCGGATCGCGCAATAAGTTAACAAAGAAATCTACAATTCCCAATTTAGCTCCTAGCACCCGACTGGTCGTAGGACTTAGGCGCAACTATGATTACATAACTTTGACTGCATAAAGAAGCACCCCCGAAAGACAGGACGCTCGTCAGCGGTCCCTTATGGCTGCTTCCTCCCGGACCTGACCAGATTCAGAACTTGGCGCCGCCCTGTCCTTCGGAGGTGCTCCATGCATCTGAACAGTATAGACGAAAAACGCCCGTATCGTCTTCGCATATTCAAACCTATCTTTCGCGCTGTTCGGATACGCCCATATATGACACGTTGTCATACTCATCCAAGAGTTTTTGTGTCATACTGACAATAAACTTCTATAAGGAGATTCTGATGTTCGGTGAGTTAGCCATCGCATATCTGTTTCTAGGTGGCGCAGGTGCCGGATGTTTAATTGTTTGCTCAACGGCAGACCTTGCATTTGCCCACCAACTTTCCAAAAAGATTATCCCTAAAACAGTCCCAAACGCGCTAAACACCCCAATGTCAATTTCGACACAAAAAGCACTACGGAGCGCCTTTGCAGCCGGATACCTTTTTCTGACAACAGGCGCATTTTGCCTTCTCGCCGATTTGGGTCGGGCAGACCGCGCCTTAAATCTTTTCACAAACATTTTTCCTACATTTATAACTATGGGCACATTCGCAATAGCTATTACGCTAATTGTTGCCTTTCCCCTAGTCCTCTCAAAGTTGCTTTATTTGCCGCAAATAAAGCAAAATCTGACAATTGTTTTAGAGTTGCTAACTATTGCGTTTGGCTTCGTTACAGCCATATATACAGGTCTTTTGTTATGCGATATAGAAGCCGTAAATCTTTGGGCAACACCGCTTATTCCAATATTGTTTACGCTTTCTGCTCTTTCGTGCGGCGAAGCCATCCTTATCATATCCATATTCTTCACCGCGACCATCCACGAAAAAAGCAAGCTGCTGAAGTCCTTAATTATTATCGATGTGGTTCTTCTAGCTGCAGAACTTATTTGTGTAGTCATATTCTGGACAGCAGCAACAAATAGCAGCCATTCCGGTTTGCAAGAATCGGTGCGCCTGCTAACCACCGAACCGCTTTCTTTACTTTGGTGGGGTGGATTCGTTTTTGTAGGGTTGCTAATTCCGCTAATAGCTGAAATTACACTTTACTGCCTGCACCGGACGCGCCGCCGCAATATAAATGCTCAACAATGCTACGCTATCGTTGCAACTATGGTGCTTTTTGGTGCCCTGTGCATGCGCTGGTCTATTGTAGATGCCGGAGCACATGCACAACTAGCGCTAGATTATCCTAAAGAGACATCTTCGATTTTGGAAGAAAGGGACGTTTCGTGATTAAGCTGAAAAAAATTGTACCCGCCGCCGATTTGTTTGAACTGGATGAACGAAGCAGCATCCCTATCTGGCTTCAACTGAAAAATCGTTTCATATACCTTATAACCTCTGGATACTATATGCCCGGAGATCAACTGCCAACAGTACGCGGACTTGCAGCCGATGTAGAAATTAACTACAACACCGTAAGCAAAGTGTATCAAAGCCTAGAAGAAGACGGCTACATACAATCCAAACGCCGGCAAGGCGCATTTGTATGCGACGTAAGCAACAAACCGGGTGTAAGCATTGCAGTAACGGCAGAAATAATAACTGTCGAATATATACAGCGTTGTCAGGAACTAGGAATGTCGCTCGATGATATCGGAATGCAATTCTCTACCAGCTTGTCTAAATTAAGACGCGCAGATAAGGGAGAAACAAATGAGAGTGAAGGGACGAAAGCAGAAAACCGCTGGAACGTCGTGGCATTCCCAGAGCCAGAGAATGGTTCAACCACACGTACAGCCGGAAGCGGGGCTTAATCACACATCCAGAAACGGTGCAATAGTTTTCTCCGTTTTCATATTCGTCCTCGCAGGCGTATTAACACTTGCCATATATCAAACGATACAGGGAAGAATCGATATAGCCGCCATCTGCATAGCCCTTATAGTCGGATGGCTGGCATCAAGTTCAATCCATTTTATAATGGAATGGGAAAAAGCCGTTATTATGCGGTTTGGGCGATTTAATCGCATAGCTGGTCCGGGCTTAGTATTCACCTTACCTATAGTAGAGTTTTATAGCCTACGCATAGATCAGCGAGTAATGGTTACTTACTTTGGTGCCGAAGAAACGCTCACAAGCGATCTCGTGCCCGTTAATGTAGATGCTGTTATTTTCTGGATGGTATTTTCGCCTAAAAAAGCGGCGCTTGAAGTGGAAGATTATCCGGTAGCAGTATCGTGGCTAACGCAAACAACGCTACGTAAAGCCATCGGACGCGCAACGCTTTCCAAAGCAGCAATGCGCCGCGACCAGCTAGATGCCGAGCTGAAAGAAGTACTTGAAACCAAGCTTTCAGAATGGGGAATAGATGTTATTGATGTAGAGGTACGCGACATTGTAGTACCAAAAGAGTTGCAAGACCCCATGGCAGCCGAAGCCATCGCTATGCGCGAACGCAACGCCCGCATGATACTAGCAGAAGCGGAACGCGATATTTCTGCAATGCTGCACGATGCCTCGGCGGCATACGATGGCGACACCGATGCTATGCATCTGCGCACCATGCATCTTGCATATGAGTCGGTTAAAAATTCTGGTGGAACTCTTGTAATTCCTAGTGCCTTTAGCGAAGGTTTTAACGACCCAAATCTTGCAGAAAATCGTATGCCAAAAAACGCCGACCATAAGTAGCGCCACCGCTTGCATTATCCGCATCTATACCATAGGTACCCAAACCTGCAATGCCCGCACCTAGCACCTGCATCTATCAATTTCTATTAATTATGAGTATATCTAGCAGGAAAAACTAGCGTATTTATTCTGTAAATAGAATAAATTTGTCATATATTGTCCTACTAAAACTGTTGACTAGACGTTATGCGTATGACAAACTATGACAATAAAGGATCGGCCGATTCTCAAATTGGGGGAAGTCTCACAGATTCTCTATAGTCAAACGCATAGATAAATTCATCATGTGGGTGTCTGCGAGGTTTCCTAGAAAATTCATTTTTCAAAAGAAGAATGGAGGAGAGAAGATGTCGGATACGATCAAGGAAAAGACAAGTCTAACCCGGCGCAATTTCCTAAAAACCACAGCAGCGGTTGCAGGTGCTACAGCAATTTCGGGTAGCACCCTTACTGCTTTTGCAGCTGAAAGTGGTGATGCGGGTGCCGAATCTACCGAACAGGTATATCAGGGTGTATGCAGAGGTAACTGCATGGGCGGATGTCCGCTAGACATATACGTGCGCAACGGAAAAGTAGTGCGCGTTTCAGCCTCTGATGTGCCAGATGACCGCTACAAGCGTGCATGCATGAAGGGCCTTTCGCATCCTCAAAAAATGTACCTCCCCGACAGGATTCTGTACCCTATGAAGCGTGCAGAAGGAACTGAACGTGGCGCAGGCGCTTGGGAGCGAATTACATGGGATGAAGCAATAAGCACCATTTGCAACGAATGGACTAGACTGCGCAAAGAATACGGAACAGGCGCTATTGGATGGTGGACCCAATCTGGTCAGTTTGGCTTGCTAAGCGGCTGCCACTACAACGGCGCATACACGCGCTTGCAAAATGCTATGCAGGCTATTCCCATTTCAGGTTCAATCGACATGAACTATTACACGGCAAGCAGCGCAATGTTTGGAAGCAGCCTTGTAAGTCAAACTAACGAATTGACCGACTTCGCAAATGCGAAAACCATAATTGCGTGGGGTTCAAACTTAACCGAAGCACAAATTCAAGCGTGGCATTTCTTTGCTGACGCTATTGACAACGGCGCAAAACTAATCGTAATAGACCCAGCATTCACAACAATTGCATCTAAAGCCGATCTTTATGTTCCGCTTCGCCCCGCAAGCGATGCTGCTTTGGCTTTAGGAATGTGCAACATGATCATCGAGAAAGATCTTGTAGACTGGGACTTCGTAAAGAACCACTCCGTTGCCCCATTCCTAGTTAAAGAGGATGGCACATATCTACGCCAAAGCGACTTAGGTCTTGGCGAAAAAGGTGCCAAAACCGACCAAGTTATTGTTATAGATGCCGCTACCGGCGAAGCTGTAGCATCATCTGAAACCACCAATCCTACCCTAGAAGGCACACACGAAGTTGCTGGTTTTTCTGTTCGCCCAGCATTCGCATTACTGCTGGAAAGAATCGCCGAATACACGCCAGAAAAGGCTTCTGAATTAAGCGACGTTCCAGTGGAAGTAATGGAGCAAATTGTAGACTTGTACACCCAAAATGGACCGGCAAGTATGTTCTGGGGCTTCGGACAAGACAGATACTACAACGGTCATGGCTCTTATTATGCTATGGGAACAATGTCTATTTTGGCAGGCAACATAGGCAAAAAGGGATGCAGCACCGGAGCATGCTCTTACAACAGCGTTCCCCTAGATGCAAAACTATGCACCAGCCCAATTAAAGCTAAACAAGAAGACACCGTAGGCGGAGGATCGGCTTCTTACACAGCTGGCGTTCTGGCTCTAAAAATGGCTGAAGCTATAAAAACGGGCACATACAACGGCAAACCGTTTGTTATGAAAAGCATCTACATTCATAACTGCAATCCGCTGAATTACGTAGCTGACCGTCAATCTATTCTGCACGACGTTTTCGACAAGATGGAACTTATCGTAGTAGCTGAAACCAGACCTACAGATACAACGGTATACGCCGATATAGTTTTACCATCAGCACACTGGTTCGAGCAGGAAGACTTTACTTGCGGTACTGCCCACTTACAACCATTTGCCGTTCTGCAAGAAAAAGCCGTAGAACCTATGGGCGAATGCAAACCTGACTATGAGATATTCAAGCTTCTTGCTGAAGGTCTTGATATGCCATATGTATACGACGGCTTAAATTCCGAAGAGGCATTGCGCTACATTTTAGACACACCTACAGCTGCAAAATTCGGCATAAGCTACGATCGTATGAAGAAGGAAAAAGTAGTCCGCTGGCTGCCGGGTAAAAACTTTATCTTCGCAGCGGGTGGGAATTTCACAACCCCCACCGGAAGAGCTCAGTTCTATTTTGAAAAGCCTGTTGCCTCTATGCAATACGGTCAAACAATTGATGTAGAACTGGAGCATTTACCATTCTTCATTGAGCCTTCAGAAGCATGGCCGAGCAACCCTCTTGCAAAGAAATACCCGCTTACATGCTATCAGGAGCACACACGATATCGCGTACATTCCAATTTCAGCCATATTCCATGGCTTCGCGAATTCGACCCCGAACCAACAGTGAAAATTCACACTAAAGATGCAGAAGCGCGAAACATAAAAAGCGGTGACATGGTTCGCCTGTTCAACGATCGCGGGTCGTGTACGGTTCGCGCAATCGTTACCGAAGGAATTAGACCCGGTACTGTAAACACTCCTCATGGTTGGCAAGCCGATCAATACGTTGAAGGACATTATCAAGATCTGACAAGCCGCGAGACAAATCCCTACATTGCTAATTCGCAGTTCTCCGACTTACTTGTTGAGATTGAAAAGGCATAGGTGAGTAAAATGCATTATGTAATGGTTATAGATCTGAAGCGTTGCGTAGGTTGCCATACATGCGCGCTAGCTTGTAAAGCTGCTAATAATGTTCCAGAGGGCATAGCGTGGAATCGCATTCTTACCGATGGCGGAGACGAGCCCGATACTCCATCGGGACAATTCCCCGACACATTAGCAATGCAATATATGCCCGTCTCGTGTCAGCATTGCGAAAACCCAGCTTGCGTTAAGGTGTGCCCAGTAGGAGCAACTTACAGAGACGAAGAAACTGGTATTGTGCGGCAAGATTACGACAAGTGCATCGGGTGTCGTATGTGTATAAGCGCTTGCCCATACACAGGTGTGCGTAGCTTCAATTGGGAAGAACCAAAATATGCTGTAGATATGACATTTGGCGATGCCAACATACCTAAGCATCAGAAGCACGTAGTTGAGAAATGCACATTCTGCTACCAGCGTGCAGCTAAAGGCGAAACGCCGGCATGTATGGAATTGTGCCCCGGCAGAGCACGTTTCTGGGGAGATTTAGACGACCCCAATTCCGATGTGGCAAAGATGATACAGAGCCGCTCTTACAAACAGCTATTGCCACACGAAGGCACTAAGCCGTCTGTGTATTACTTAGTCTAGGGCGAAAGGAATAAAAATGACTGAGACAACTTCTGCGGCTACTGCCGCCAATGTCAAATCGCCCACATCAGGCGAACAAAAACAAGCAAAGCCTAAGGGTGCATTGTTTAACAACAAGGGTGTAAATATAGGAATTTTAGTGTGTGCAATACTTGCTGTAGCAGGAATTGTGCTATGGGGTATACAGCTTACAGGTGGCATGGTGCAAACATCCATGAGAAACCTTGATAGCTGGGGCTTATACATTACTATGTTCATGTTTTTTGTAGGTCTTAGTGCGGGAGGTCTAATCATATCTTCTGTACCTAAGGCATTTGGAATACAAGGTTTTGGAGCAATTAGCAAAATCGCAGTATTTTCTTCTATCGCATGTACTATCGCTGCTATTGGATTTGTAGTAGTAGATTTGGGACAGCCTGCGCGCCTTTGGGAGTTGTTTGCATACTCAAATCTTGCAAGTCCGCTAATGTGGGACATCATAGTGTTGGGTATATATCTAATACTGTCTTGTGTGTATCTTTGGGCACAGCTGAAGTATGAAAGTGGCAAGGTATCTGCACGTGCTCTTCGCATAATAAGTGTAGTAGCTCTTATTTGTGCAGTACTAGTTCATAGCGTGACTGCTTGGATATTTGGTCTACAGCAGGGACGCGAAATGTGGTACACAGCCCTTCTAGCCCCATGGTTTGTATCTTCTGCTTTGGTCTGCGGAACAGCTCTTATTATATGTATTGCTATTGCGCTTAAAAAATGTGGATACCTTGCACTTGAGCAGGCTCATATAGTAAAGCTGGCAAAGCTTTTAGGCACATTTGTATGCGTGGATCTATACTTCTTTGCATGCGACCTTCTAACAGCAGGCTTTCCAGCAGCTTCAGGTGCAGATATCGTATGGATGCTAGTTGCAGGACCTCTAGCTCCGTTTTTCTGGATAGAAATAATCGGCGGCATAATTTGTATAGTTGTATGCTTCTGTCCGCGTCTTCGCACAAATCCACTTATAGTCATAGCTAGCCTTTTGGCTATCATTGGCATCTTCTGCAAGCGCACACAACTACTTGTTGGAGGCTTTCAGATTCCAAATATCGAATGGCCAAGCGCTATAAGCTCTTCCACCATCACAAATTGGACTGCAGGTCTATCTGGAGCATATGAATCAATCGTTTATTGGCCGTCCCTTCTTGAGTGTGGAATAACGATAGGTGTAGTTGGTCTAGCAATTCTTATATTCCTTTTAGGTGTGAAGTA